>JAGFXS010000030.1 GCA_017861415.1 Bacillota bacterium | reverse complement strand
GGAATCATCAGGTGATTGATGGGCATATACACACTCTCGTTCACCAAAAAGGCCGACACCAGTTCCCGAAATGCAGCTTGGGCCTCCGTTCCGGAGCCACCCTGCAAAGCCTGCGCTGCAGCGGTCGCAAGCTGATTGGCAAAGACATTCTCAGTCGGCGCCTTGGCAAACAGGCTGCTCTGTAGCAGACGCATCAAACCGCCCTCATCAAGAGCACCCAATCGATCCCGGAGGGTTACATAATTTTTTAACTGGTGAAACGCCTGGAGCAGGTTTTCCTGGGAGCCATTCTCATACCGGGCTATGTCCAAGGCCAGTAGGGTAAGCAGACTTCGAGCATAGCCCAAGTCATGAGTCCGCCCTACATAGTCCGACATAAACGGGAGGATTCTCCCCATCAGAAGCTTCAGATTTCCCGCCCGATCCCCGGCAGCAACACCATTTTCCAACTTGGCAATCAGCTCAACTAGCTGGCTTCCGTAGCTCGCAGGGATCGCCCTTGCCATTCGGTTTAAATTCCGTAAAATATTTCCTTCAATATGGCGGGTAGAGGAATGATCCCCGTATCGCTTGAGAAACAGAAGGATATCTCCCCGCATCCCTTGGGACTCAGCATTTTGATAGGCATCCCGTAGCATGGCAAACAGTGGGCCAGAAAACCGACTATCGCCGCCTAGCTGTCTGGTCAGAAACCGCAGAAATTCCCCTTCATCCATTTGTAGCATTTTGAGAAAGCGAGAAATCTCCTCTGCTGATCCCTCGCCAATCCCGGAGGAAACCTGTGTTCCTTTACCGGCAAAGAGCCGCGATAGTACCATGGATAGCTCCGGCGTATCGCGCAGACGCTGCAGAAAACTCTGAAAATTAGAGTCAAAACGTGGTATGGAGTTTTGGGATCTGGTGCCCGCATCTTGCTGCTCGCTGCGTCTATCTGCCCCCGTCACACGACTGGGGTCAGGAACATTTTGCAAGTGTCCTGTACCAGGCTGTACCGGAATGTTACGATTGGTATGGTTGCCGTCATAACCCGGCACCGGATTGGTGACGCCTAATAGTTCGGGCATGGATATCCCCCTAGTGCAACAAAATTTGTCTTAAATACTTAACTTCTCTCTTTTTATGCCGATAATTAATCAAGATATAAATTACAGAAATAAAGAGGTGGCCGTTTAATGGATAGCATTTTGGAGATGTATCTCTACGAAACCAACACCCTGTTAGAGCAGCTTGACAGCATTGCCCTTGCTGCCGAACAAGCCGGCTTCTTTTCCCAAAATGACGTGGATGAAATTTTCCGTATTATGCACACCATCAAGGGTTCCTCTGCCATGATGGAGTTTGGTACTTTGATGACAGTAGCCCATCGCATCGAGGACACCTTCTTTTTGATCCGCGAGCACTCCATGGATGCCGTCAGCGAATCGAACAAGGCAGAGCTTTTTGACCTGATGTTCCAGGCCATCGATTTCTTCCGCAGTGAAGTTGCAAAGCTGGAAAGCGACACACCACTTTCAACTGATATCGACACGTTTCTTTTAAATATTAATAGTTTGATTGCCAAAATTACAGGAGATCTCAACGGAACTTCCGGAAGCGCTGCCCCCCTTGTCCAAGATGGAAGCACCGGTCTGACCACGGACATCCCCCTCTCCAGTAGCGATGAATTTCCTTATGCACTACTGGTACATTTTGATGAAGGCTCCGGCATGGAAAACCTCCGTGCCTATATGCTTGTAAACTCCATCGGCGATTTCTGTGTGGACTCTGATTTTATCTATACGCCAAGTGAGCTGGAGGGCGACTCCTCTGCGGCTGAAGTGATCATCGAGCAGGGGTTTCTTGTTCAGTTCCGTAATGCAGCTGACCGGGCTGCCGCCATCCACGCAGTCACCGCCACCGGCTCGGTCCGCACCTACGAGATAGCGGACACCGCCCTGACCACACTCCCCACCAGCACCTATACTGCACGTCAGGAAGAAACGGACTCTTATGAGGAGACTCCTGCTACCATTTCCGAAAATAGCGGCAGCGCCGCCCCCATAGCCCCCGCCTCTTCAGGACACACCTCCGGCAAGGAGAGCCTGATTAGCGTCAGCCTCGGCAAACTGGACCAGCTTATGGCTGTTGTGGGAGAAATCGTCATCACCGAATCCATGGTCACCGCCAGCCCTGACCTTGCCGGTCTAAAGCTTGACAACTTTACCAAGTCTGCCCGTCAGTTACGCAAGCTCACCGACGAGCTTCAGGACGTTTCCATGTCTCTGCGGATGGTCCCCCTATCGGGCACCTTCCAGAAGATGAACCGCATCGTGCGGGACATGGGTAAAAAGCTGGGCAAACGGGTGAATTTAAAACTGGTGGGCGAGGATACCGAGGTCGATAAGACCATCGTAGACGCCATCAGCGATCCCATTATGCACATTGTCCGCAATTCCATGGACCATGGTATTGAGGTGCAAGAGGCGGACCGCATTGCCGCGGGCAAGAATCCCGTAGGTGAGATCACCCTCACCGCCCGCCACACCGGCAGTGAGGTCATCATTGAAGTTCACGACGACGGTAAGGGCGTGGATTACGACTCTGTGCTAAATAAGGCCTACCGTCAGGGTCTGGCCAGTCACGACGTGGAATACAGTCATAAGGAAATCTTAAACTTCCTGCTGATGCCGGGCTTCTCCACCAATAACGAGGTCACGGAGTTCTCTGGACGGGGTGTTGGCATGGACGTGGTGAAGCAGAATGTAGACGCCGTGGGCGGTTCCATTTCCATCACCAGCGAGTTGGGACAGGGCATGACCACAGCCCTGAAAATCCCCCTAACCATGGCCATTATGGACGGTATGGAGGTCTCTGTTGGCGATTCCATCTTCACCATCCCCATCAACAACATTCGCCAATCTTTCAAGGTCGCCGCCGGAGACATCATCTATGACCCCAACCGGGACGAGATGATCAAGTGCATGGATCATTTCTACCCCATCATCCGTCTAAAGAACTTCTATCGCCTGGAAAACGGCTATGATGAGATTAACGACGGCATTTTGATCTGGGTTGAGGATGATGAAATTTCCTACTGCCTCTTCGTTGACGAGCTTATCGGCGAACACCAGATCGTGGTAAAGCCTCTGCCTCCCTATGTTAACACCTTTAGCATCAAAAATTACGGCATCACAGGATGCACCATTTTGGGTGACGGCAGCATCAGCATCATCCTTGATGTAGCTAACCTGTACTCCTCAGTTTGAGAAAACAGCTTGGAAAGTGAGGTAATCCCATGATTGCAACTGAAGAAAGATTATTCGGTAGAGAAGATGAAATGCTTTCGGCTGTGGATTCCGTTCCGGAAATACAGATGCAGCAATTTTTGATCTTTGAGTCCGACGGGCTTCTGTACGGCGCCGATGTAGAGTATGTGGTTGAAATCATCACTACCCATAGCGTCACTCACCTACCCATGGTGCCCGACTATGTCAGAGGTATCATCAACCTTCGCGGACAAGTTATTCCCATTATTGACTTTCGTCTGCGCTTGGGCCGCCCCTATCGGGAAGATGCCTGTATTATCGTCCTCGATGTGAACGGCATGCAGCTTGGCATTTTGGTGGACGACGTGGCTCAAATGGTAGCAGTTCCGAAAACCAGTCTGCTTCCCGCCCACGACCACAGCGCTCAAAAATTGATCTCTGGCATGTGTTCGCTGGCAGATGGGTCTACCATGCTGCTACTGGACTGTGTTCTCCTCGTGGAGTCGTGACGGTATTAGGAAGACTCTACCTGTTTATTTTCTGAGCAGCTCAATGAAGATAGACCACTGGAGCTTGAGGGGGCGGCACTTGTTTCGCCCCTTCTTTCCATGTATCGTAAAAATCAGGAGGTGTTTGATATGACAACAAGTTTGCCACGGGTTCGCGTCCTGGTTGTAGATGACTCCATGCTGATGCGGGAAATTCTGATTTCCGGGCTCTCTGCTTCACCGAGAATCGAGGTAGTCGGTTATGCCGTCAACGCCATGGATGCCAAGCAGAAAATTGCCCATCTAAACCCTGATGTTTTGACCTTGGACGTTGAAATGCCCGGTATGAGCGGCATTGACTTTTTAAAAACACTGGGAAACAACCACCCCCCCGTGATTATGGTCTCCTCACTCAATCTTCGTGTATTTGATGCCCTAGCCGTTGGCGCCATGGACTTTGTCCGCAAGCCAGACGCATCTCAGAGCAAGGCTGATTTTATCCGAACCTTGGGACAGAAAATTTTGATTGCCCACTCCAGCCAACGCCGCAAGCCATCCGCCGCCATCACCACCACGCTTCAAGCAGCGTCCCTATTGGGCGTCAGCGCGGTTCTGGATCAGACAATCATCGGGCTGGGGGCATCCACCGGCGGCACCGAGGCCACTCTGCGGGTCATGCAGCAGCTTCCCGCAGACATCCCTGGTATGGTTATTGTGCAGCACATGCCCGCAGGCTTTACGAAAATGTATGCCGACCGCTTGAACCAACTTTGCAGCATGGAGGTGCGGGAGGCGAAACACGGCGATGAAATCCGTCGTGGTCTTGCTCTAGTGGCCCCTGCAGATTACCAGTCCCGGGTCATGCGGCAGGGCACCAAATATCTCCTCTCTTGCAAACCGGAACCTAAGGTGAGCGGTCACTGCCCCTCGGTGGATGTACTTTTTTCATCCATGGCCGAAACGATAAAGAGTCATATGGCCGGCATCATTATGACCGGCATGGGCAGAGACGGCGCCAGCGGCCTTTTGTCCATGCGGCAGGCCGGGGCCTATACCATCGGTCAGGATCAGGAATCCTCCGTTGTCTATGGTATGCCTATGGTAGCCCATCAGATCGGCGCAGTACAAACCCAGGCCTCTCTTGATAATATCGCCGGGCTTCTTCTGCGTCATTTGAAGAGCTTACAGGCATAATTCCTCTGCTCCTTTTTGTGTAAATATCGAAATAATCACTTATGTTATTTACACTTTAGTCCGATATCAGTGTTAAGAAAAGGTATTTTTAAGATTGGTTGGCCCGCAATGATTCTCTGGGCCGAGGAGGTATTCCCGTGATCATACATTCAAACGGCCCCGGCGGTTTGCCGCCTGTAATGAAGTCTCTCACTTATGATGTGGGGAAGATTTCCAATTCCCGCCCGCAGACAGTGTCCGGACAATTTGATCAAGTGAATATTTCCCCACAAAACACCCGCGACGGCCAGTTTTATCAGGAATTTATGTCACGGCTAGTAGGGGAAATTCGTACCGCCAACACCACAGGTTCTGTTACACAACTAAAACAAGAGGTGCAAAGTGGAACCTATCAGCCCGACCCCTCCGAAATTGCTACTCGGCTTCTACTGAGAGGAGATTCCATTGAAACCATTTGATTTTCAAGGGTATCTTACCCTTCTTCGTGATTTGAAGGCAACCCTTTCTCAGCTCACTGACATCGAGCATGAAAAAACGCAGGCAGTTCGCAATGACGATTTAAATGGGCTGAACCTGTGCATGAAGCAGGAGCAGGCTCTTAGCCTGTCCCTACGTGGTTTCGAACAGAAGCAACAGGCTGCCCGCGTTGACTTGGGCCTAGAAAACGTTCCCCTGCGAGATCTGGCCGCCCACGCCCCGCCCCCCCTGCAGGCAGAGACCCTTCAACTTGCCCAGGAGCTTCGTCTGCAGTATCAGGTGTTTCACGCCGCTTTTGAGGTTGCCCAGAATACATTGGAATGTAACCTGCATCAGATTGAAAAGGTACTGACCGACCTGGGAGGCGAACCTCGGAGCACCATCGGCTATGAGGATCCCGGCCCCAGTCTTCCACAAAATATGCGGACGGATTTTCGCGCGTAAGGGTCTTTTTACTAGAGGGAGTCAATTATGAAAAATATCAGCACTTTCGGCTCATTTACAACGGCTCGCATGGGCATTTACGCTGCTCAGATGGGTTTAAATGTAACCGGTCATAACATCTCCAATATCAACACCACCGGCTACTCCCGTCAGCGGCTGGATCAAATCAGCCTCAGCGGTAACGCAGCCAATCGCTATTCTTCCAATAACATGGTCAGCGCCGGGGCAGGTGTCCTGGTGACCGGAATCAGTCAGCTCCGGGATCCTTATCTGGATATCCGTTATCGAAATGAGCAGTCAAGTGTGGGCTATTCTGACGCCAAGCTTTACGGCTTGGAGGAACTGGCAAGCATTTTGGACGAAGTGGGGCGCGGCGAAGACGAAGGCGGTATCATGGAAGCACAGTTTAATGACCTGATCACCCAGATCCAGAACCTCTCCGGTAAGGTGGGCGGACAGGAGTTTGACACCTTGGTACGCTCCTCTGCCAGCTCTCTGGTTCGGCTTTTCAACAGCTATGCCGAACGACTTCAGGTAGTTAAGGAAAATCAGGTTGCCGGATTTGAACAGGACCTGGACACCGTGAACGGACTGCTCAATGGTATTCGTGATCTAAACAGCGCCATCTTCAAAAGTGATTTGCGGGGCGACCCCGGCCTTGAGCTCCGGGACGAGCGGAATCTGCTCATCGATCAGCTCTCACAGCACATGAAGATTTCCGTCTCCTATGAGCCCGTTAGCGTCGGCGCGGGACTCACTGTGGATAAAATGATTATAAAAATGGCTGGTACACCCGAAGGCGCAGCAGATGCCGCGGCAGCCAATCAGCAGATCCCGACTCCAGATCCCCTTGTTCAGGATACCAGCAAATCCATTTTGGTTGACGGTGCCTATGCCACCCAGCTGTCCGTTGTGCCGGGTATCCCGCCTGAAAAATACAACTCCAACTTCGACCTTAGCCTTTCCCAGCTAACCAACGCCAAAGGGGAAGCCATGGCCAACGGCCCCGCTGCCTTGGTGCTTCGTGATAACGATATTTATGGAGCCCTTCAGGCCACCCGAGAGATTTTAACTGAGGCCGGTGAATTTACGGATCAATCCGTGGTGGAAACCACAGGAGGCGTTTTATACACCGACATTAACGCTGCCACAAAACGCGGCATCCCTTATTACCAAAACGCATTGGATTCTCTGGCGCAAAAGCTGGCCAGCACCCTTAACAGCGCTAACACCGGCTATCTGGCGGACAGCCAGGGAAACCTTGTGGATAAGAACGGCGACCCCTTCGTTTATATGGATCCAGTGAAAGTAGCCGACCCTGTCACCTATCCAGATTACACGGGCGACATTTTGACCACATCCACAACCCTCACTGCTGACATGAAGGCAGCTCTTGACAATACTACCACGGGGGGCATCTCCTTGGGCGGCGCCCTGTTCAGCGTAAACAGCAACAGCAATGACACCACTGGGATCACGGCAGCTAACATCTCCATCTCGCAAAAATGGGCCACTGGCGAAATACGGATTGTCAACTCCATGGTGGCCGGCACCAGTGGTACCGCTCCCAACAGCACCGCGTCGGACAATATTGTCCTCATTTTGTCCAGTTTAACCGGAAAGCTGGACTATACCCCGGGGGAGATTAATCCCGATTCTGTGCACCCAGACACCAGCTTCTTTAAAGGTACCTTCCAGGAAATGCTGGCCAATATGTCCGGCACATTGGCCAATGACCTGAAAAGCACCACTACCCTTCTGAGCACCTATACCACCTCAAGCATAGAAATTGAAACAACTCGCAATAGCGTCTCCGGGGTTGATCTTAACGATGAAGCCACTTCTCTGATGCAGTATCAGAAATCTTACTCGGCCGCCTGCCGAATGATGACGACCCTGGATGAGGTGTTGGAAAAACTTATCAACGGGACCGGCCTCGTAGGCAGATAAGGAGGTTTATTATGCGGATTACCACCAACGGGACTTTACTCAATTATAAGGCCGACCTAATGCGCGCCTCAAATACTCTCACGCAGACGAGAACCCGTGTGCTGACCGGACGGCAGTTTAACAGCTATGCAGAGGATCCCGCCGCCGCTACCATGGCCTTCAAGCTGCGCCGCCAACTCTCCACCACCAGCGATCAGCTGACTAATATAAAGAATCTCAGTAACAAGTACGACTCCGCCTGGAGTGCTGTAAGCTCCGTCAAGTCTTTGGTGGAGACAGCTGCCAATGATGTCTCTTTGAAGGCCATCAGTGATGCCACAGGTAGCGGACGTCAGTCCTTGGGCGCCGTGCTCAAAAACTCTTCACAATCCATTGTGCAGACCCTGAACAGCAAGTACGGTGACGCATTCATCTTTGCCGGAAACGACGGTATGAACGTCCCCTTTTCTTGGGACGACACCAGCGGGGAACTTTTGTTCCGCGGTATCCCTGTTGACACCACATATGATACCGCCGAACCTCCATTGGCGCCAGCACGGCCGTCTACACCGGAGTATCCCCCCGATCCCAGCACTGTGGATCCCACTTCTGACTGGGGTGTCTTTTATGCCCACGCTAACAATAGCGATTACACCAAGCTAATCGCCGCAACCTATGAATCCGCTCCCATTGATATCGGTGCCGGACTCTCTGTGGAGAACGGGACTATTAATAGCGCCACAGTTTTCAACTCCGCTATTTCCGCCCTGTCCTATATTGGCTTTGGGGAAGATGAGGACGGCGATCCCGCGAACGTTGTCTCTCTCATGAAGGAAATGGGCACCATACTCTCCAACTGTGATGCTGACGGAAAATACGCCAAGGACAGCGATGCGGAAGATTTACAGCGGCTGACATCAAAGTTGCAGACCGCCTTAGGCACCCTTGTGAACCAATGGACAAGCATGGATGGCGAGACCAACTACCTGCAGACTACTGAAGATCGTCTGACCGAAAACACATATTCCTTGCAGGAACAGATTACCAGCCTAGAGCAAGCAGACCTGGCCGATGCCATTACGGACTTTTCTTGGGCCCAATATTGCTACAATTCTGCACTGAAGGTGGGCTCTGATATTGTCGGGCAGTCCCTCATTGATTTTATGCAGTAACCTTTCTATCAAAATTAATTGTATTTGAATCACCTGGCAGACTATCGGGCGAGGTTCGCTTTTGTGGTATACATGCCAGAATTCCAAAATAATCAACACTTTCGCTACATCCGCCGTATTAAGGGCTCTTATATGCTGACGGTTCTGATGTAATGGCTGAGGAGGAGTCTCTACATGTTTCCCCTAATTGAGATTACAACCATTCCTATTGAATTGGAAATGAAGGTCAACAATGCCAAGTTGGAGTATCTCCGCGGCACGGCTGAAGTGGAGGTTACTCAGGAGGACGGCGGCCTAAGTATAAAGAGCCGTCCCATTCGATTAAATATTGATACCTTCGAGGCTCGCAACTCCGTATCCCCCTCCTTTGCCTCCACCCTGCAGGAAAATGCTAAAGAAGGTCATCAGGCGGCTTATGAGGCCACCGCTACCTACGCACAGCAGGGTAAACTGCTTCTAAGCGCACGTATAGGGCAGGAGATGATTACGCAATTTGCACAGGATGCCGTAGCAAAAGACATAAAACCTAACGTAGGTATCAAATTTATTCCCACCCAAGATGCCGAAATCACGTGGGATGAGGGCGAGCTGAATATTCGCTACGAAATGGATAAACTCAATTTTGATTGGCGTACCAGCCAACCTTCCTTCGATTTTACCCCCGGCGATATTCAGATTTCCGTAGTCCGGCAGCCCGATATTATTATTAAATACATCGGCGGCATGATCTATGTGCCCCCCTCTGCCGACCCTAACTATGTGCCGGTAGATGTACACGCCTGATAGGAGGTCAAATGCCTTTGGACATCAACACAAAGTTTTTTGGGCCCGTACCGTACAGTACCGAGGAAGTGCTGCATTTCCCCAAAGGGATTTTTGGTTTTGAAGAAGAGCGGGAGTTTTTGCTGATCCCCTTTGACGGGGAGGATTCCGCACTCCTCTGTCTGCAAAGCATCACGACACCGGCTTTGGCTTTTTTGGTGATGAACCCGTTTACCCTCGATCCGAACTACGCCCCCATTCTTCAGCCTGAGGAACTGCGGTCCATGAAAGTAGGCTCCAGCCATGACCTTTGCTACTATGTTCTTTGTGTAGTTAAGGATCCCATATCGGAAAGCACCATCAATCTGAAATGTCCCGTGGTTATCAACGAAGACACCCGCGAAGCTATGCAGGTAATTCTAGACACCCCTGAATTTCATATGCGCCACCTCCTATCGGAGTTTGCAAGCAGAGAGGCGGATGCCATATGTTGATTTTACAACGCAAGTCAGGGGAGTCTCTTTACATCGGCGAGGATATTCAAGTGACCGTTGTTTCTGTTGAGGCCGGACGGGTGCGTCTAGCCATTGAAGCCCCGCGCAGTCTCTCAATCCTTCGCAGCGAACTGCGGACGGTGATGGAAGAGAACCGCAATGCTGCCATGGGCAGCACCGCACCCACCGATTTGCTGTCCTTTCTTAGCGGTATCAAGGGGCACCCCACCGGAAATACACCGCCTGCGGCCCCCACACTATAATTGATTTGTAAAGGCCGGCACCTGAATTCAGGTGCCGGCCTTTTGCGCATTGAGATTGATTGCAATTTTCTATATTTTCCATATTTGAGCTTCTATTTATTCCCTTTTTTTCTTCTTTATATCATTTCTGGCGACAATTAGCGCTAATTTTTTAACGGATTTTGTCGGATGTGGCAATCTTCGCATATTTTTTCACAAGTTTTGTCAAAACAAGTTGTTTTTTCTCTAAAGTCCATTTATAATTAATCGATATAAAACGTGGAAATTTTTTATCATTTGTTACCAAATATGTTTCGTTGGAAGCGCCTATTAGAATACATACTTTAATCTGCGATATTGACAACGGTCCTTTCCTCTACTATAAGTAGGGGAATCCTGTGGCAAACGCAAGGAGGGATACAGGATGGAGTGGCTAGGCAGCAATTCCATGTACATGATGGAGCGGTCCATGAATTTTCTATGGATGAAGCAAACGGCTACCTTAGATAACATTGCTAACGCTGAAACCCCCGGCTATAAGGCAAAGTATGTTACTTTTGAGGAAACGCTTCGAGAAAAGATCCGTGCATCCGCTAACAATCTGGATTCAGTCTCTGCTTTTCGAGATGCCCTAGAGAATACCAATCCTCAGGTGCAGGAATCCCCTG
>JAGFXS010000029.1 GCA_017861415.1 Bacillota bacterium | reverse complement strand
CGGTGCAGTCGGTGATTTGATCATCGGGATTCGAGTGCAACCCCATCCAGTGCTGCGCCGTGAGGGAACCTCTATCTACCTGGACCGGAACATCAGCTTTCTCCAGGCTGCCCTGGGAGCAGAGATTGAGATTCCCACCTTGGACGGCAAGGTGAAGTATACCATTCCTGAGGGAACACAGACAGGCACCACCTTCCGCCTGCGGGAGAAAGGCGTTCCTCATCTCAACGGCCGCGGTCGGGGAGATCAGCTGGTGACTGTGAAGGTGGAGGTGCCACAAAATCTGACGCCGTCCCAACGAGAAGCCTTGCGTCACTTCGGCATCTCCATGGGCGAACTGATTGTAGACACCGTGGACACCGCCGCACCCCAGGAAGAGGAACCACCAGCGTCCCGATTCAAGAAACGGAAAAAGAAATAGAGAAAATGGGTGAGCGCTGCTGCGTTCACCCATTTTCCCAAGAGGTAAGTCTATGATTTTAATTGACAGCCACACCCATTCCAGCTGTTCGCCGGATGGAACGGTGCCCATGATACAGATGGCTCAGGGAGCCATGAAGGCGGGAGTGACCGATCTGTGCATCACCGACCACTGTGATTTTCTGACACTGGATGGAACAGCTCGCACTACCACCTACGATTGGGCACCGGTGTTTGCCCAGTGGCTGGAGATGAAGGCCGCATACGGTAATCGTCTGAATCTGTCTTTAGGGTTGGAGTTCGGGATGGGACATCTGGATGCCCAGGCAGCCCAACAGGTATTGAGTTTGCCTGAACTGGACTTTGTCATCGGCTCTGTACACAATCTAACTGAGACAGAAGGTGGAAAGGATTTTTACTTTCTTCCCTATGAAACAGAAGGGGATTGCTACCGCGCGCTGGACAATTACTTTTCCTCTATGGAGGCGCTCTCACGTAGCCCCTTTTACGATGTGCTGGGACATATCATCTACCCTCTGCGATACATGACGGGGGGGTACGAGAGGCCCATAAGCCTTTATCGATATACGGATCACATTCGGAGCATCCTGAAAAACGCCGTGGAGGCTGGTCGGGGAATGGAAGTCAACACATGGAAGGGAAAGACCCTCGTGGAGTGGCGTCCCATTCTGGAGCTATACCGGGAGAGCCGGGGGGAGATCATCACCGTAGGCTCGGATGCTCACGATCCTGCCCCGGTGGGTGCAGGAATTCGGGATGCATATGCCATGCTGACGGACCTGGGTTTCCGATATGTGGCGAGCTATCAACAAAGGAAGCCCACATTTATAAAGCTGTAAAAACAGGAGGAATATACGATGATTGCATTGGCTTGTGACCACGGCGGTTTTGCCCTAAAGGAACGTATCCGGGCCTTTTTAGAGCAGAAAGGATTTGCCTATAAGGATTTTGGTTGTTACAGTACGGAGAGCGTAGATTATCCCCTCTTTGGTAAAGCAGCGGCAGAGGCGGTGGCCCGGGGAGACTGTGACCGGGGAATTGTAATCTGTACCACCGGCATTGGTATCTCCATTTCTGCCAATAAAGTGAAGGGTGTCCGCTGCGCCCTGTGCGGGGATCCCTTCTCCGCAGAGATGACCCGGCGGCATAACGACGCCAACATGCTGGCCATCGGAGCGGGGATCACCGGCCCCAACCTGGCGGAGCGGATTGCGGAGGTTTTTCTGAGCACGGAATTTGAAGGTGGACGCCACGCCCGCCGTGTCCAGCAGATGATGGACATTGAGGCGTAGACGGGAACAAACAGAGGGGCCTCCTGCAGCGTGTTGCAGGGGCCCCTCTGTCTTGAAGAGTGAATAAACGCGAGATCCCTGAAGTCCAGCGTCATGGGGGCGTGTCAGGGAGTACGCTGTCCGTCTTAGAAAGATGTGATTAGCAGCGGCGGCAGCAGCAGTTGTTTACAGTGTCGTCAGTGCCATTGGTGCTGCTGGGTGGGAAGAATTCATCTACGGGGAATTGCACCTGACGGAAGAGCTCGCAGGGATCATCCTCTGTGGCGCCGCCAGTTCCGGTGCACTCCTTGGTAGGCAGACAGTAGTCATACACGGGGATCAGGAGCTGAGAATCCCGCTCCAGGCGAATGATGGAGAATTGACCCAAAGTAAGATATACGCGCTTCCTGTCATTGCCAAAGCTGAGGTCGGAGCCAAAGCAGGAGCAGATGTTGGGCGGGATGTCAAAGCTGTCGCTATTACAGGGGGAAACGCCGCCGACATCAAAGGGAGTCGCAGCGCAACAGGGTGGGCAGCAGGGCGGGGGACAAGGCATGCAACAGTCGGATGCCGGATCTACCAGCTTCATGCTCAGAACAATGGGATCCACTGCTTCGACAACGGCGGTGGGCATGTTGGTACGCCTCAAGCTCTGTTCATCGATGTCATCCAGTACATACTGAGAGCTGAAAATCTTCGCACTGCCTTCCCCGCCGAAGAGAATAACCCGCTTGTCGAAAATGGCAAGGCCTGTGATTTCAACAGGGCGGGCGGCACCGACAAAGGCCTCAGCCGTGATGCGGTAGAAATACCGGATATCTACGGTGAAGAAACCTCTGCTAAAGCCAGTGGGCTCTACATCAATGTGTACGTTCAGTAGCTCAGCCTTTCCGGAGCGGATTGACAAGGCGCGATCAATGACACTCTGGGAGCTGTGGGTGGGATAGAATCGAAGATTTTCAATACAATCCCTGTCCCTACAGCTATCGTAAATTTTCTTAGTACTAATACAGACAGCCTCTCGGATGCCGGTGTTATCGCACACAGGACCCGGCATAACCCTTTCGCTCATATAATGATACCTCCTAAATCAGAGAAATGGGATTTTGTCGCCAATCCATCCTATGAAAATTCACAGCATTGGTGCCGGAATAGGACGGGCAGGGAAGAAAATAATTCAAAAATAGAAGTCGGCTTTGCCATCTGGGATTATTTGAATAGAATGCTGTTTGTGGTACAGGGGCCCTTGCTAATAACTCCGCAGGCGATAGCGGGACCTGATATATCTGGGTTCTCTGTGGGGACTGGAGAGGAATGAATGATGAGGGTCCGGTCAATCACTTCTTCAACTGTAAAACTATTGATTAGGACAAGCATCAGCGCATCTCCGCGACTGCTGAGGAGAGGCGGAAGATCGCCTGCATGTTCCGCATGGGCGCAGTTGTGGGGATTGTAATGGCCGCCCACGTCAGCAAAGGGACTTGCGCTGGTGCCGGTACAGGACAGGCCTTCGTGGATATGGAAGCCAAAGAAAGCGGGGCCACATACCTGGGCGCTAAAGGGAAGCCCCTTCACACGTACAAAGAGCAAAACGCCGCTGCTAATGGTGTAGAAGTTAGCAAGGCCGATCAGGTTTGGATAAGAAATCGTTCCAGATATTTCCGCACAGGCATTGGGTGGCTGTTGTAAAACAAAATTCAGTTCTCGAATGGTGAGCACCCGTATCACCTCCATAACTTATTATATGGACTAAAGAAAAAACGGTTAAAGGGAAGGTTGACGACACTTCTACAGAACAAAAATTCATGTTTTTTGCGGCCTACGGTAAAAAAGGCGAAAGACGGGGATAAACTTCGAGATCTATCTTGACAAATCTAAAATTTATGGGACACTAATCCTATTAAAACAGAGAGGAACTGATATGGACGAGACTGTAATTGTGATCCTGGGCATTTTGCTGCCCCTTGTCGGAACCTGCCTAGGTGCCTCTATGGTGTTTCTGCTTAAGAAGGGGATGAGGCCGGGGCTTCAGAAATTGCTTCTGGGCTTCGCCGCCGGCGTCATGACGGCGGCTTCTGTTTGGTCCCTACTAATCCCTGCCATCGATATGACGGCGGAAAAGGGGGGAGTTGTTTGGTTGCCAGCCTTGGTAGGTTTCCTACTGGGGATCGGGTTTTTGCTGGTTTTGGATATGTTGATCCCCCACCTGCACTTGAATGCAGCTGAACCGGAAGGCCCAAATGTGGGATACTCCAAGTCCACCATGTTGATATTAGCCGTGACCCTTCACAATATTCCGGAAGGCATGGCGGTGGGTGTGGTGTTTGCGGGGATCCTCTCGGGTACCATGGACTTCCATATGAGCGCCGCCTTGGTGCTGGCCCTAGGTATCGCCATTCAAAATATGCCAGAGGGCGCCGTAATTTCCATGCCTCTTCTGGGTCAGGGGTACAGCCGTCGCAAAGCCTTCGGTGTAGGAGCGCTCTCCGGTGTGGTAGAGCCTTTGGGCGCGTTGGTGACCATTCTTCTTACCAGTCTTGTGGTGCCAGCCTTGCCCTACATACTCGCTTTTGCAGCGGGTGCCATGATCTATGTGGTGGTGGAGGAGTTAATCCCAGAATCCCAAGAGGGGAAGCACTCAAATATCGGTACCATCGGCATGGCCTTGGGCTTTGCCCTCATGATGGTGCTGGATGTTGCCCTAGGCTAATTGAAAACCGCCCAGACTGGTCTCTTTAGGAGATCGTCTGGGCGGTTCTTTTTTGTTGTGTGATTACAAATTATAAATATCCCGGGCGGTGACCTTGGCGCTTACATCCTTCTCCAGCGCTTTTGACGCAGCAGCCAAATCGCTGACCCGCATGACAACCACGGCCTTGCCGTCCTGCTTCCCCACAAAGGCATACATGTATTCAATGGTGATGCTCGCCTGGGTAATGTGATGGAGGATGGAAGCCAGCCCTCCGGGCTGATCCTCCATGGCAACAGCCAGAACCTCTGTGACCTTGACAACGAGTCCCGCCTCGCGGAGTGCTGTCTGGGCCAATTCCGGATTATCTACGATAAGGCGGAGAATACCGAACTCCGAGGTGTCCGCCAGGGAGAGGGCGGTGATGTCTACCCCGCTTTGCCCTAAAACGCGGGCCACTTCCTCCAGTCGACCGGGCTGATTTTCAATAAAGACAGAGATTTGCTGCACTAACATGAAAATACCTCCTTTCAAAGCTTTCGGTTGTCAATGATGCGTTTGGCCTTGCCCTCGCTACGCTCAATGGTTTTGGGGTTCTGCAGATGAATCTTAGCGCCGATGCCCAGAATGGAGCGGAGTTCCGAGGAAATTCTACGTTCCACTGCCTCTACGGAACGGATGTCGTCGGAGAAAAGATGTTCGCTCATCTCTACGTTGACATCCAAGGTGTCGGTGTTGTTCACCCGGTCTACAATGATCTGATAGTTGGGGGTAATGGTGCCTTCGCTCACTTTCAGGAGCACCTCCTCGATCTGGGAGGGGAAGACGTTGACACCGCGGATAATCAGCATATCGTCGCTGCGGCCGGTGGGGCGTCCCATGCGGATATGGGTACGGCCGCAGGCACAGGGCTCTGCGTTGAGGGTGCAAATATCACGGGTGCGGTAGCGGATGACGGGGAAGCCCTCCTTGGTGAGAGTGCTGAACACCAGCTCTCCGGGAGAACCGTAGGGGAGCACTTCCTCGGTTTCTGGGTCAATGATCTCAGCGATGAAGTGATCCTCACAGATGTGCAAGCCGTTCTGCGCTTCGCACTCATAGGAGACACCGGGCCCCATAATCTCTGAAAGGCCGTAAATATCGTAAGCCTTAATATGTAGTTTTTCCTGAATAGTCCGGCGCATATTCTCGCTCCAAGGCTCTGCTCCGAAAATGCCGGCCTGCAACTTCAGCTGGGGTAGGAGACCCTGCTCCTCAATGGTCTCCGCCAAGAACATGGCGTAGGAGGGCGTGCAGGTGATGTGGGTGGCGCCGAAATCGATCATGGTTTGCAGCTGACGCGGGGTGTTGCCCGCTGAAATGGGGATAATGGTGGCTCCCAGACATTCGGCGGCGCTGTGGATACCGAAACCTCCGGTGAAGAAGCCGTACCCGAAGGCGTTCTGGACAAAAGAGCGCTCGGTAATATCAGCCACAGCCATACTGCGAGAGACGCAGTCTGCCCAGCGGGCCAGATCTCCCTGGGTGTAACCCACCACAATCTGCTTACCCGTGGTGCCGGAGGAGGCGTGCACTCGCTTGATATTCTCCATGGGTTCAGCGAAGAGTCCGTATGGATAATGATCCCGGAGATCTTTCTTGTAGGAGAAGGGGAGGCGGTGGAGGTCACAGATGCCGCGAATGTCGTCAGGGGTCAGACCCCGCTCCTCCATACGAGCGCGAAAAGGAGCTACACGCTCATACATGCGGCGCACCTGCCAGCGCAGGCGCTGGCTCTGGAGCTGCTCGAGGGCTTCACGGGGCATGGTTTCGATGTTGGGCTGATACATTGCCATGGTTATCCTTCCTTTCAATTGCTGAGACTCAAAATTGGCTGAAAAGGGATTGAGCTTTACAGAAGGACGGCATATGAAAAAACATCCGTCCTCTGCGTTATACAGAGGACGGATGACAGATCCGCGGTACCACCTCAGTTTACCCTTGCCTCGCGACAAGGGCCTTGTTGGGTACGGCCCGAGGGCGATACCCTAGTGCGATGACGGGCACAACCGGTGCATCCTACCAGCCTCAAGAGGCCTTCAGCGCACAGCTCGCGGGAGGAATTCACCAAGCTATCCCCGCTGCCTCACACCATCCGGCAGCTCTCTGGAGGGGACTTTACATGGTTACTGGTTCCCGGTCAACACCTTTATCTTTATGAACTTGTTAGAAAATATAGCATAAGAGCTGGGGGAAGTCAAGGGTGCTGGCATGATTTTATGGGTTTACCACATGAACCGGGCTGCCCTCAATATAAGCCTTTACATTCTCGTAGGCCACCTGCAGCAGTCTCGTCCGGGCTTCCATGGTCATCCAGGCGATGTGGGGGGTAATCAGTGAATTGGGGGCGCCTAAGAGGGGATTGTCCTCAGTGGGTGGCTCGGTGGAAAGGACATCCGCTGCATACCAGGAGATTTTGCCGGACTCCAAAGCTTCCCGCAGATCCCGCTCCACCACGCAGCCGCCACGGGCGGTGTTGATGAGGATGACACCATCCTGCATCTGGGCAATGGTTTCCTGGTTAATAAAGTTAATGCTGTCGTCATTCTGTGGAAAATGCAGGGTAATTACCTGAGAGTATGCCAGCAGCTCATCCAGAGTGACGATCTTAACGTCCTCGATTGAGAGCTCGGGGCGGTAGGTTCGGCTGTACGCCAACACCTTCATACCTAAGGCCACGGCAATCTTTGCCACCCGTTTGCCGATGGCGCCATAGCCGATGATACCAAGAGTTTTTCCCTCCAGCTCAAAAAGGGGATAGTCCCGAAAGCAAAAGTCCTCGCAGTTGGTCCATCGGCCGGTATGAACCGCATTGCTGTGTGGGACAATTTGCTGGGCAATCTCCAACAGGAAGGCGAAGACCATTTGGGCAACAGAGGCAGTGCTGTAGGCGGGAATGTTGGTCACAAGAATTCCTCGGGCCTTTGCCGCAACCACATCAATATTATTATAGCCGGTAGCCATCTCGCCGATGAATCTCAGAGAGGGGCAGACATCCATGATTTCCGCCGTGATATCTACTTTATTAGTGAGTACGATTTCAGCATCGCCAATGCGGGCGGCCACTTCTTCAGGCGCGGAACGGTCGTAAACAATAAGCTCCCCCAAACTCTCCAGAGGGCCCCAGCTCAAATCACCGGGATTTGCCACATAACCGTCCAACACAACAATCTTTCTCATATAATAGCTCCTTTTCGAAGGTTAACAGTATGGTCTACCGAAAAACATCTGGGCCGTCAATCCTTTGTCTGCTCGGGCTCCGTTTCACTGTGGCGCAGGGCTATGAGCTGATCTGTCAGCAGCTTGGAGAGAATCGCCACGGAGGCTGTGGTAGCGATGAGGGAGTCGATATCCTGTTCCCGCTGATAGTTGGGCACATCCATTTCCGGATCACCAATGAGGGGGGAGAGTTGCTCCATAAAGGTCAGGGAAACGTTCCTGTACTGAGAGACATATTCATTGTAGATATCTCGGAAGCTGGCCTCGGAAATGCCCAGAGGCAGCATTCGCTGGATGGAATGCATGCTCAGCCCGTCCCGCAAGGTGCAAATCATAATGAGATATGCTAGGTGTAGACGGAAATATTTTTTCTTCACGGGAGGGGGCATCATCCGGGTACGGACGTAATTATTGATAGTGCTGGCGGAGAGGGGCTTATCCTCAAGATGCGGCTCCAGTCGGTAGCCCAAAAAAATTACAACCTGATCCATATAAAGGGGAATAGAAGGAAGCTCATCCCAGGTTGGGAGGGAGAAGTCCCGCATGGTTTGTTTCCAACGAGAAAGCTCTGTCACAATTTTCTGTTGATCAAGATACATGGCGTAGTCCCCTTGTCGCATTATATAATATTAAGCATTATAACATGCTTTTTACTTTCTGGCAAGAATAGACTTGGAGAACAAAACAGTGTAAAAGCGACACAATTATCTATTGACGCGTCTGGAAAGATGTGATATCCTAATACACAAGATTACATGATAAAGATTTAACCTTCGAAAGTTGTTAAGGAGTGTGACAAGAATGAGTGGAATAGGCGGCGAAGGAATCCTGCAGGTTCGAAAGCAGGGGTTGGGAGAAGAAATAGCAAATGCCATTTCCCACGGTTTAGGTGCCCTGCTGGCCATTGCTGGAACGGTGCTGCTTCTGGTGCGGTCGGCGTTGTATGGCAGCCCCATAGCCGTTGTGAGTGCCGCACTCTACGGAGCCAGCATGATCCTCCTTTACACCATATCTTGTCTGTACCATGCGCTGACTCTGCCGAGGGGGAAGCGGGTGTTTCAGGTGTTGGATCACTGCTCCATATTTTTGCTAATCCTCGGGACATATATCCCCATTGCTCTGGTTGGAATCGGTGGTGCCTTTGGCTGGGTAGTATTTGGTGTCATAGCCTTCTGCGCTGTGCTGGGCGTCACACTGAATGCAGTAAACCTTCACCGATTTAAGCGCTTTTCTCTTGTGCTCTATGTGGCAATGGGCTGGCTTGCGGTATTCACCATTCGGCCCATTTATGATATGGTATCGGCAAAGGGAATCTTATTTCTCTTATTGGGAGGTGTGGCCTATACCCTGGGGGTATGGTTTTATCGGAAAAAAGAATCCAATTATATGCATTTTGTCTGGCATATTTTTGTGCTGGCAGGAAGCACCCTTCACTTTTGTATGATCTATCAATATTTCTGTTACGCAATCTGATATAAGAAATTTGGGGAGTTGCACGTTAGGCTAAGGCCCCCACATAGGAGGAAATAGAGATGAGAGACTATGTAATTTTAACGGATTCGTCCTGCGATCTATCTCAGGAGATGGCTGATGAGCTGGGAGTTGTTGTTGCCCCCCTCACAGTGATGATAGATGGGAACAGTTATCGCAATTACCTGGATGGCCGAGAGATTGCTTTCCAGGAATTTTACAGTAAGCTTCGCGCAGGGAAGCAGGGAAGCACCTCCGCAGTAAATGTGGATGAGTTCTGTAGTGCTATGAGAGGTCCGCTCCAAGAGGGGAAAGACATTCTCTACTTAGGTTTTTCCTCGGGCCTGTCCGCCACTTACCAGTCTGGCACACTGGCGGCAGAGGATATGCGCAGTGAGTATCCGGAGGCGACTATTCTGGCGGTGGATACTCTGTCGGCCTCTATGGGACAAGGGCTCCTGGTCTACCTGGCAGTTCAGGAGAAACGAAAGGGAATGACAATCCAGGAACTGCGTGACTACGTGGAGGGAATTAAGCTCAGCATCGCCCACTGGTTCACGGTGGATGATTTGAATCACTTGAAGCGGGGCGGACGAATCTCTGCGGCGGCGGCCCTTTTGGGTAGCACCCTGAACATCAAACCCATCCTTCACGTGGATAATGAAGGACATCTCATTTCCGTGGGGAAGGTGAGAGGGAGAAGGCAGTCCATCAAAAAGCTGCTGGAGGAGATGAGCGCCAATGGGGTTGATTTTGCGGAGCAAACGGTCTTCATCAGCCACGGGGACGCTTTGGAGGATGCGGAGCTTTTGGCCGATATGATTCGAGAGTCGCTTTCGGTGAAAGAAGTTGTCATCAACTATATAGGCCCTGTCATCGGAGCACACAGTGGGCCGGGCACCATAGCCCTGTTTTTCCTGGCTAAAGGACGATAATGACAAAAACCCCGGGGCGCAAGCAAACTTGCTTGCGCCCCGGGGTTTAATATATTTCATTTTAAAGGGCTATCACCTGGATCGCGTCTTCAACCACAGTGGCCTTCATTTGCTTCACTGGGTTCAGGTAGCTTTCAATAATCCGTGTGGCAATAGGGTCTTCCAGATGCTTCTGGATATAGCGACGCAGGTTCCGCGCGCCGTAGGCGGCGGAAAAGGAATGCTTCACCAGATGATCCAACACGCTGTCGTCCCAGGTGAAGGTGAGATTCTTATCTGCCAGCGCGTCCTGCAGTTCCTTCAGCATGATGAGAGCGATGGAGCGGAAATGCTCCTCGGTGAGCTGATTGAAGTAGATCACCTCATCCACCCGGTTAATAAACTCAGGACGGAGGAAGTCACTTAGCGCCTTCATGACCCGGGCCTTGCCCTGCTCGTTGGCGCTGCGGCCAAAGCCCAAGGCGCCGGTGCTGCGGTCACTGCCGGCGTTGGAGGTCATGACGATAACAGTATTCTCAAAATTAATGGTCCGACCTTGGGCGTCGGTAATGTGGCCGTCGTCCAAAATCTGCAACAAGACGTTGAGAACATCGGGGTGGGCCTTTTCTAATTCGTCAAAGAGGATGACGGAATAAGGCTTTCTACGGATTTTCTCTGTCAGCTGGCCAGCCTCGTCATAGCCCACATAGCCCGGTGGAGAGCCTATGATCCGGGAAACGGAGTGTTTCTCCATGAACTCAGACATATCCAACCGGATAAGGGATTCCGGGGAGTTAAAAAGGTCAGAGGCCAGACGCTTCACCAGCTCGGTCTTGCCAACGCCGGTTGAGCCAACAAAGATGAAGGATACAGGCTTGCGCTTAGAGGCGACGCCCACCCGGTTCCGCCGGATGGCGGAGGAGACGGCGGCAATGGCCTCATCTTGGCCGATAATGTGCTCCCGGAGACGCGCTTCCAGATGGGCCAGGCGCTCGTACTCCTGCTCCTGGATCTGGCTGGCGGGAATTTTGGTCCACAGCTCAATGACCCGAGAGAGGTTTTCCAGGGTGAGGGCGGGGATGGCTTCCTTGGACAGGGCCTGCTTCTC
>JAGFXS010000108.1 GCA_017861415.1 Bacillota bacterium | reverse complement strand
TGCATAGTCAGCGGCACTGTCAGGGAGTAGATCGGGGGAGGCGGTGTCTACGGTCACCAGGTAGCTGGGCGTAAAATCCTCGGGAGGGAAAAGTCCCTCTGTATAGGGAAGGAATAGTCCGCCTGCATCCTCATTTGGGTGGAGGTACGCGGTCTTACCCTTCTGACGAAGTCCAAGGCAAAGTGCGGCGCCGCTGCCGATGGTGTCTCCGTCAGGGCGGCGGTGGGTGAGGATCAGGATTCCATCCTGATCCATGAGCAGGGCGGCGGCGTCACGATGATTCATGGTCCCCTCCTGTCTCCTGATCTTGGGGTGCCGGCTCCAACTTGTTAAGCAGCTTTAAAATATGGGCGCCCTTGTCAATGGAGTCATCCTCTTGGAAGATCAGCTCCGGCGTGTAGCGCAGAGCCAAAGCATGGCCCAACTCACGGCGGAGATAGCCGCCGGAGGATTTGAGGCCCTTTAGAACTTCCTTCACGTCATCCTTATTTAGTACGCTGATGAATACCTTGGCGTAGCGAAGATCCGGGGTGGTATGAACGGCGGTGATGGACACCATGCCGCGGATCCGCGGGTCCTTCAGGGTACGGATGAGGTCGGCCAACTCCCGATGGATTTCCTCATTGATGCGGCCTAAGCGGTTGCTTGCCATATTATCCTCCTGTATAGCCTGAGAAAAGGCAGGTCTCGGGTGGGTAGGAACAGAATCGGGGAACGCCTGCGGCGTCCCCCGGAAAGCCGCGTCACTTCGGGAAGCGGTATTTGGAATCAGACCTTAATCTGTTCCATGATAAAGGCTTCAATTACGTCGCCTGCCTTGAGGTCACTATATTTCTCAATGCTGATACCACATTCGTAACCATGAGCGACTTCCTTCACATCGTCCTTAAAGCGGCGCAGGGAGCCTACGGCACCTTCGTGAATCACGATGCCGTCCCGGACCAGACGAAGCTGGGCACCACGGGATACCCGGCCCTCGGTGACATAGCAGCCTGCGATAATGCCGGCGCCGGTAATCTTGTAGACCTCTCGGACTTCCACCCGGCCAAGGGCAACTTCCTTGAACTTGGGGGAGAGCATACCCTTCATGGCTGCTTCCATTTCGTCAATGCAGTCGTAGATGACGCGGTACATACGCATATCCACCTGCATGCGAAGGGCGGAGTCTCTGGCATTAACATCGGGTCTGACATTGAAGCCCACGATAATGGCGTTGGAGGTGGAGGCCAGCATGACGTCGGACTCATTGATGGCGCCCACGGCGCAGTGAATTACCCGCACCCGGACCTCCTCGTTGGTAAGCTTCTCCAGGGAGGAGCGCACCGCCTCGGCAGAGCCCTGTACGTCGGCCTTCACAATGATGTTCAGGTCCTTGAGCTCGCCCATTTGAATCTGGGAGAACAGATCTTCTAAAGTAACCTTGGCATTGCCGCCCGCAGTGGAGAGCTTATTTTCGTGCTTTCTCTGCTCAGCCAGCTCTCTTGCCATGCGCTCGTCGGCTACCGCGTGGAACTCGTCGCCAGCGCCGGGAACCTCGGACATACCGATGATCTCCACGGGGACGGAGGGGCCTGCGGATAGGATCTTCTGGCCACGGGCATCAGTCATGGCGCGGACACGGCCCACAGCTGTGCCGGCAATGATTACGTCGCCCTGGTTTAAGGTGCCCTTTTGGATAAGCATGGTTGCCACAGGGCCGCGGCCCTTGTCCAGACGGGCTTCGATGACCACGCCGTGCGCGGAGCGGTTGGGGTTGGCCCGCAGTTCCTGCATTTCGGCGGTGAGGGCCACCATGTCCAGCAGATGGTCGATACCCTCGCCGGTTTTGGCAGAAATAGGGCAGATGATGGTTTCGCCGCCCCAGTCCTCAGAGACCAGATTATACTCCGTAAGCTGCTGCTTGATTCGCTCGGGATTGGCAGAGGGTTTATCCATCTTGTTAATAGCCACGATGATGGGGATTTCGGCCGCTTTAGCATGGTTGATGGATTCGATGGTCTGAGGCATGATGCCGTCGTCGGCTGCCACCACCAGAATGGCGATGTCCGTAACCATGGCACCACGGGCGCGCATGGCGGTAAAGGCCTCGTGGCCGGGGGTATCCAGGAAGGTGATGAGGGAGTTTTTTGCCTCCACCTGATAGGCGCCGATATGCTGGGTGATGCCGCCGGCCTCGCCGGCAGCCACCGTGGCGCTGCGGATTCGGTCCAGCAGGGAGGTTTTGCCGTGGTCGACGTGGCCCATGACCACCACAATGGGCGCGCGGGGAACCAGATCCTCTTCTTTGTCCTCGGCAGTGTTGATGAGGCGTTCCTCAATGGTGACCAATACTTCGCGCTCTACCTTGCAGCCCATTTCCATGGCCACCAGAGCGGCAGTGTCGTGATCAATGATCTCAGACAAGGAGGCCATGATGCCAAGCTTCATCAGCTGCTTTACAACATCTGCGCCGGTTTTCTTCATCCGAGAGGCCAATTCGCCTACACCGATCTCATCTGGGATCTTTACGGTAAGAGGCGTCTTCTTAGCAATTTCCAGCTGCAGACGGCGGAGCTTATCTTGCTCCTCCTGCCGCCGCTTGTTGCCGAAGTTGGGGGCCTTGCGCTGAGTGGCTCGGTTCTGAATCTTCTGACGGCCGGTCTGCATCTTATCAGCGCGGTCGGGAGCCAGGTTCTCCAGGCGCTCATCGTAGCGCTCCAGGTTGACGTTGCCGCCTTTTCGGGTGTCCACAATTTTCTTTTCGGGGACGCGGGTGGCGGGCTGCTGTTTGTCAGGAGTGGATGCAACGGGGGAAGCTTTTTGTTCCTGCTGCTGATGCTGCTGGACAGGTCTTGCGGGCGCACGGGTACCCTGAGGGGAGCCCTGCTGAGAACTTCGCCGCATCGGCGTAAACGGACTCCAGACTATCCACCTGATTGTGCTGGGTCAGGTACTCAAAGATTGCGGAGAGTTCCCACTCCTCCAGTACCTGCATGTGGTTCTTGGGGGTAGATGCGTATGTGGTGAGGATCTGGCTGATTTCCTTTGTGGATTTGCCCAGATCCTTGGCTACTTCATGGACACGGTATTTCATTAAACTCAAATAGGCCACCTCCGTATATGCGGTCAGCGGGTGAGAGTATCACCGGCTGCACAGGTCAGACATCGAACATAGTTTATGGTTATTCCTTGTTTTTTTCGGGCTGAAAGGCCCAGGGTGTTTTCTTGCCACGCAAGAGTCTCTTTTCGTGGGCGCGCTGCTCCTTTTGGCGCTGCATAGCCTTAGCGGCTTTCTGATCCAGCTTCTCCAATATGGGGCCGTAGGTATCCAGATCCAAGGGCGCCAGCTTCTTCATCAGGGCGGCTGCAAAGCCCACATCAATGATGGCGGCCATGGCGCAGGAGGAGCGGCCCAGAGCGCCGCCAAGCTCCCCTTTATTTAGAGGGATGTTAATGCAGGGGCACAGACCGGCCTGGGCAAAGTGAGCAGCCCGACGCTGGGTGTTGTCAGCAGCGTCCGAGGCCATGATGATGAGTCTGGCACGTCTTGAGCGGCACGCTGTTCCAACAGGTTCTTCTCCAATGGCAAGCTTCCCGGCCTTATTGATAAGACCTAGGAAGGAAATCAGGTTATCCATCCGCTTCGCCCCCTTTCATTTGGGCATCCAGTGCGTCGTAGACCTCGTCAGGAATGGGCAAGGAAAAGGCGCGCTCCAAAGCCTTTGATTTCCGGACCTTCTTCAGGCAGTTTTCCTGAGGGCAAAGGTAGGCTCCGCGGCCGGGCTTTTTACCCTGGAAGTCCAGGGAAATGCCCCCATCCGGGGCGCGGACAACACGGATTAGCTCCCGTTTCGGCTTCATCTCGCGGCAGCCCAAGCACTGACGCTGGGGTATTTTTTTCGGCAACGTTACCACCTCTCTTCAAAAAACGTGATCCCTTATTCCTCGGGATCTACGGGTTCGGACTGGTCATACGCGGCGTCAGGCTCATCCAAATCAAAGCCTGCGTCGAGGCGCTCCGCATCAGGGAGGAGAGCCGGGTCTTCGGTAGCTAAATCGCTGGTGGCACTTTCAGGCTTGATGTCAATTTTAAAGCCTGTAAGCTTAGCAGCAAGACGTGCATTCTGTCCCTCTTTGCCGATGGCCAGAGAAAGCTGGGTGTCTGGCACCACAACCTGGCAGCTTTTTCCGTCTGCTAGGGTGGTAACGGCGATCACTTCAGCAGGGGAGAGGGCGGCGGCAATGTATTCCGCGGCATCGTCGCTGTACTTAATGATATCAATCTTTTCGTTCTGAAGCTCCTCTACTACGGCGTTTACCCTGGCGCCCTTAGGTCCGACACAGGCGCCGATGGGATCCACGTTATCATCCGAGGACCAGACGGCAATTTTGGAGCGGCTGCCCGCCTCACGGGCGATAGAGCGAATCTCCACGGTGCCGTCGTAGATTTCAGGGACTTCCAACTCAAAGAGACGTTTCACTAGGCCGGGATGGGTGCGGGAGATGAGAATCTGGGGCCCGCGGTTGGATCTGCGCACCTCTACCACATAGACCTTCAGGCGGTCTCCGTCGCGGATTACCTCGCCACGCACTTGCTCGGAAGCGGAAAGGTAGGCATCAATGCTCTCAGAGCCGCTGCCTATGCGCAGGGTGACGGTGCCGTTGCGGGGATCGATGCGAGAGACGGTGCCCATCATCATCTCGTGTTCCTTTGAAATGAACTCGTCATAGACCATGCTGTGTTCTGCCTCACGCATGCCCTGAATGATGACCTGACGGGCAGTCTGGGCGGCGATGCGACCGAAATTCCGGGGCTTGATTTCAATGCGGATCACATCCCCCAGCTGGGCGGTGGGCAGAGTGCGGCGGGCCTCTTCTAAGGAGAGTTCGGTGGCGGGGTTGTCCACGGTCTCCACAACATCCTTTTTCACCAGCATGCGAACCTCGCCCTTTTCCTCGCTGGTCTCTACATAGACATTGTCGCCTACACCCTCGTGATCCCGCTTATAGGCGGAGACCAAGGCCTGGGTAATCTTATCTAGCATGTAGGATTTGGGAATTCCTTTTTCCTTCTCGATCAGCGAGATGGCGGAAAAGAATTCCTTACCATCCAGCTCGTTGGTTTTGGTTACTTTAGCAGCTCTCTTGGCCATGGTCGATACTCCTTCGTTAAAAGCTCACATGCAGGCGAACCTGCGCAACATCTTGTTTGGGGAAATGAGTGACTGTATCCCCAATGGTCAGGGTCACATCGCCGTCCTCATAAGCGGAGAGCGTCCCGGTAAACATCTTGGCCCCATCCTTTGCCTTATAGAGGCGAAGCTCTACAAGTTGGCCCAGATAGGCGGCAAAATGCTCCGGTTTTTTGAGAGTCCGGTCTGCTCCTGCGGAGGAGACTTCAAAGGTGTAGGGATCGGAAATGGGATCCGCCTCGTCCAGCAGGTCGGAGAGGGCTCTGCTTACTGCCTCGCAGTCATCAATAGAGATGCCACCTTCCTTATCAATGTAGACACGCAGAAAGTAGCTGCCTGCTTCCTTGATATACTCAACGTCCCAGAGGGTGCAGCCCTGTGCGGTGACGATGGGGTCGGCGAGTTTTGCGGTGAGATCAGTAACCTTTGACATAAAAATTCCCTCCCAACCCGGGTGCGGAGCCCGGGGAATATGCCTATTCATAAAAGAAAGAGCGGGGCAATCCCCACTCTCCACAATACATCTTATGCTACCGTAGTACTATATCATAAACGGGGGGGAGATGCAAGGGATTTGTGTAAAAACTTTTCGCTAGAGAACAGATCGGGGCGGGGGCTTCCCTTTTTTCAGGCAATCGTGTACAGTAGGGGAAGAACCCCGATGCTAGCGCGGACTACAAACGATAATTTGGAGGAGCATGAAATGAAAGTAAGAGGAAACGGCATCGAGATTTTTTATGAAAAAATAGGCACAGGGCGCCCAATGGTGCTGGTCCATGGCATTGGACAGGATCACAGCGTCTTTGATGCGCTGATTGAGAAATTAAAAGCGCACTATACCATCTACGCCATGGACTGCCGCAACCATGGACAAAGTGACGCGTCGGAGGACTGTTCCTATGACGCCATGGCGGAGGATGTTTACCAGCTGATTCGCGAGCTAAACCTAGGCAAGGTATACTTGATTGGATTCAGTGATGGGGCGGTGGTTGCCCTTCATGTGGCCCTTGCGCACCTGGATGTGCTGGAAAAGGTGGCGTTTTTAGGCGTTAACCTCAAACCCACTGACTTACGTGAGAAGAGCCTGGAGTATTTTCGGAAGAGCTATGAAGAGACTGGGAATCCTCATTACCATCAGATATTGGTATTGCCCCAGATTGAGCAGGAAGAGCTTGCGGACATCACCATTCCTACCCTGTTGGCAGAGGCAGAGCGGGATATCTTCCGGGATGGACTTTTTGAGGAGCTCAGTCGTGCCTTTCCCAACGTCCGTGCCCAGCGGATGATGGGCCACAAGCATGAGACTTACTTGGTTCACAATGATTTGCTGTATCCGGATTTACTGGATTTTTTCGGAGAGTCCTAAGCTTGATTGACTGAAAAGAGGCTGCAGTTCCTATGGGACGGCAGTCTCAGTATTTGTAATATGTTGTGAAACCATTCCTTCAGGTCAGTTTCCAGCACATAGAAATATTCTTCTATATCCATAGTAAGGCTTACAAAACGGGTTATGTTAACTTTAAAATGGCCAGAATCATCAGGAGAAGACCACTGAGCCAGTTAAGCTCCAGATTTAGCTTTCTGCTAAAACGTGCACCCAAAAAGCAGCCCAGTAGGATGCACAAGAGGTCCGAAACCAGGGAGAGACCAATGACAAGGAGAGGCTCCGTACTGGTCATGCCGGTGCCGAAACCCACGGCTAGACCATCCAGTGACAGGGCCAGGGCTAGAACAACTGCCTCTGAAGGAGACAAAATTCGGGAATTATCCCGGTCTGCCTCCTCTGGGTTTGCGTAGATACTGAGAATAAAGCCCACTTGACGGCACTGTCAAAGATTTTTGACAGTCCCAGCCCCAATAGAAGGAGAAAACAGATGGCAGTTGTGATCTCCGAAGGTACCCAATTGCCGATGAAACCGCCCAACAGAAGAGATATGGCCAGTATCGCACTGCAAATCAGATTGATAATCATGGCCGAAGAGAAGGGAACTTTTATCCGGCTGGCGCCGTAGGCAAAACAGGAGACAAAGGCGTCCACAGACAGAGCAGTAACAATCAATAGGGCTTCGGCAAGGGTGGCAAAGGACCCCATGAGCAAATCCCACCTCTCAGCGTTG
>JAGFXS010000107.1 GCA_017861415.1 Bacillota bacterium | reverse complement strand
TGGAATGACGATGCGTCGGATGTTACATCCGCCGCCGCAAGAAGGAGGGTAACACATGGTAGAAATTGAAAAACCACGCATTGAATGCATTGAGAGACCAGGGGACAGCTCTTATGGGAAATGCGTTGTCGAGCCCTTGGAGCGCGGCTACGGCACCACATTAGGCAACTCTCTACGCCGGATTCTGCTGTCTTCTCTACCGGGTACCGCGGTTATAAATATTAAGATCGCAGGTATTCAGCATGAGTTTAGCGCAATCCCCGGTGTTAAGGAGGACGTAACGGAAATCGTTCTGAATGTGAAGGGCATTATTGCCAAGCTTCATAGTGAGGGAGCGAAGACCGTTTATATCGAGGCCAGTGGAGAAGGTGTGGTCACTGCCGGGGATATCAAAGCCGACAGCGATGTTGAGATCTTAAATCCCGAGCACCACATTGCCACTTTAGGCCCCGACGCCAGTCTGAACATGGAACTAACCCTCTCCCACGGCAGGGGATATGTTCCTGCAGATCGGAACAAGCCGGCCCAGAACATCATTGGTGTGATACCGGTGGACTCCGTCTACACCCCGGTGCAGAAGGTGAACTACACCGTAGAGAACACCCGCGTCAAGGATCTTACCGATTTTGACAAGCTTACCCTGGAGGTGTGGACCAACGGGACCATCGCCGCACGGGATGCAGTTTCCCTTGGGGCACGGATTCTCTGTGACCACTTTATGCTCTTTACGGATCTCTCCGAGACCATGGGCAACAAAGCCACCGTCGTCGAAAAGGCGGAGGCCCACCGTGACAAGGTTTTGGAACTGACCATTGAGGAGCTGGATCTTTCCGTCAGAAGCTTTAACTGCCTCAAGCGCGCCAACATCAACACCGTAGAGGATTTGATCTCCAAAACGGAGGACGAGATGATGAAGGTGCGGAACTTAGGCCGCAAGTCTCTGGAGGAAGTGATCAACAAACTGGCCATGATGGGCTTGTCCCTGGCCAGCGAGGACAACTAACAGCGGTCTGCTGCGGCACCGCTTATCCCTCGTCAAAGGCACTGCCTTTTGACCCCCATAGATTTCCGAAGGGAGATGAATGAAATGCCCGGAACTCGTAAACTTAGCAAGCCTACCGATCAGCGTATGGCGATGCTTCGCGCTATGGTGACCTATCTGCTGGAGAATGGTCGGATTAAGACCACCGTCACCCGCGCCAAGGAAGTGGCACCTCTGGCTGAGAAGATGATCACTCTCGGCAAGAAGGGCGACCTGGCCGCCTATCGTCAGGCACTGTCCTTTATCACCAAGGAGGATGTGGCCCATAAGCTGTTCAACGAGACTGCCGATAAGTATGCTTCTCGTGACGGCGGCTACACCCGTATTGTCCGCATGGGCCCCCGTCGTGGCGACGCAGCTGAGATGGCGATCATCGAGCTGGTCTGATCCCCGACAAAGGGAATAAAACCGTTTGGACAAACGGACGGCGGAGCATCATGATAATGCCCCGGAATGCGTCCGAAGCTCAGAGATGAAATGGCCTCTGATTTCACCGTGATGGTTGAAATCAGAGGCTGTTTTCTTTTGCACGGAGAAGAGGAATATGCTATGCTGGAAATGACCAACCCAAACCTCGCGAGAGAAGCTTGGTGAGGTATCTGCGCCACCCAAGGTGATATCCGATGAGACATCCTGCGAGAGCCTTGGCTAGGACTACACAATGAGGAGGAAAAAGCAGTGAAGATTCTGTTTGTCAATGCTTGTGTGAGAGGAGAGGCGTCCAACACATTGAAGCTATGCCGGGCAGCACTTACCACACTTTTGGAAAAATACCCAGAGGCCTTGCTAGTGGAGGTAGATCTGGACAGTGACCGGCCGGAGCCCTTGTATCCGGAGGAGGTAGCGCAGCGTAGCGCCCTTCATGCGGAGAAGGCCTATGACCATCCCATCTACGCCTATGCCAGAGAGTTTGCCGCAGCGGACAAAATTGTCATTGGTGCCCCCTACTGGGATCTGGCCTTTCCGGCGGTGTTGAAGATTTATTTAGAGCGTATATGCGCCGTGGATGTTACCTTCGCATATAGTCCGGAGGGGAAACCCAACAGTCTGTGCCGTGCAGACCAGCTTCTCTATATCAGCACCGCTGGTGGGCCTGTGGAGGGATTTAATCTGGGCTTTGATTATATCAGGGCACTCTCTAACGTCTTTTTCGGCATAGAGGATGTCCGCTGCTTTATGATTCCATGCTTGGATACAGGAATTGACATACCAACGACAATTGGCGAAGGGGAAGAGCAAATCCGAACTATGGTAGAGGCATGGGCCTAATTATTAAATCCAAGGGTTGTGTGGAAAAGCCAATACAGCTTTAAAAAGGATAAAAGGAAAATGAAGGAAAGGCAAGGAAACGCTGCCAGCGTTTCCTTGCCTTTTGTTAAAAAGTATGTATCAGAACTGTATCCATCTGTAACGAAATGGCAATAAAAATGACAATATACTTCAATTTGCGAAATGCTATTGCAACTCGTCGAATTTTGTGGAACAATAGGGGAGCAGAATCCGAAAAGAGATGTGGCTGTTTCGGCGGCCACATGATTTTTATCGCCAAAAAAGGAAAAATTACACGGCATAGTGTGAAGTATATATACTATACACATTATGAAAATAAAGGGGGGGACGGGAGATATGCTGTTTAGCAGTTTGAATTTTCTATTTATATTCCTTCCCGCCTTCCTTGGGGTTTACTATTTGGTTCCACAGCGGCATCGCAACTGGCCACTGCTGGCCGGGAGCCTTGTTTTTTATGGATACGGGCTGCGAGCGCGACCTTGGGTCATGGTGCTTTTTCTCCTGTTGGTGTGCCTCACCTATGTGGCCGGGCGGGGAGTGGAGCCGGAAGCTAAGCGTCCCCGGGCCATGCTGGCCGCTTCTCTGGGGATCATGGCAGGATGTCTGTTGGGCTTTAAATATGCAGGGCTGTTCACAACCCACAATCCGGCGCTGCCGCTAGGCATCAGTTTTTTCTCATTCCAGATGATGGCCTACATCATAGACGTTTACTGGGGGAGGATACCGGCGGAACGTTCCTTTCGGAAACTTTTTACTGCCCTTGCCCTATTTCCCAAGCTTATTTCGGGGCCTCTAGCTCCTTACGGCAGCATCGCTCGCCAGATGACGCAACGCAGCAGCACGTGGCAGCGGTTTGATTACGGCCTAAGAGACTTTATACTGGGTCTGGGTATGAAGGTACTGCTGGCAGACCAGATCGGCGGCATATGGCGCCAGGTTGAGGCCATTGGCATCGGGAGCATTTCGACACCCCTTGCCTGGCTGGGCATCGTAAGCTTTTCACTGCAGCTTTACTTTGACTTTTACGGTTACTCCCTGATGGCCATCGGTGTTGGCAGAATGATCGGATTCCGTCTCCCCAAGAACTTCGTCACGCCGTATGCTTCTCGCTCAGTCTCCGAATTCTGGCGGCGTTGGCATATTACCCTTGGAAGATGGTTTTTGGAATACATTTACATCCCTCTGGGAGGCAACCGGAAGGGGAAGCTCAAGGAAATCCGCAATCTCTTTATCGTCTGGGTGCTAACCGGTATCTGGCATGGTTCGACGCTAAATTTCCTTCTCTGGGGACTGTACATATTCCTATTCATGTTGATTGAAAAGCTTTGGCTGGAGCCGTACTTGGAAGCCAGTCCCGTTTGGTCCCATGTATATCTGCTCATTGTGATCCTCATTAGCTGGCTGATCTTTGCCGTGACGGACCTAAATCAGCTGGGGCTGTATTTTACCAAGTTGTTTCCCTTCTTCGGCGGTGTGCAGATTCCCTATGGAGACGCACTGCGCATGCTGGAAAAGTACGGAGAGGCCCTACTGGCGGGAATCAATGTCTGCACCCCTGGTTTCATGCGAACCTGGGACAAAAACCGCCAGAAATACCTGGGCACTCTATTTCTCGTAGTAATTTTCTGGTGTGCGGTGTATTTCCTTGCAGCCGGCCTTAACGATCCCTTCCTCTATTTCAGCTTTTAATGATAGAAATCTAGAAGTACCTGCTCATATACCATGATACGGCCCGACAATTGTGGTATCATAGAGCAGAGCGATGACTCAAAAAGGTGGCGACTCACATTGAAATTGCTAAGGCACCCGGCGGCGCTGCTGTTTTGTATACTTGCGATCAGTACGTTGCTTCTGGCATCGGCAGGGGTTGTGCTCAAATATAGCACAGCCCGCCAGAGTCCTCAAATTCAGGAGACATTGGCCATAGCTGTGCCCTTTATATTGGTTCGGGGCGA
>JAGFXS010000028.1 GCA_017861415.1 Bacillota bacterium | reverse complement strand
CTCATCTCCGTCAATACCCAGATACATGCCATCCAAACGGGCGGCCTTTTGAAGGGCAAGCACATAGCTGCGCTCCTGATGCATCCTTGCAAAGTAGTAGCCTGGCCGGTTCAAGAAGGGGAAATGGGTGGCAAACACAATATATTTAGCCTTAACGGTTCCGCAGTCGGTCATAATGCGCTGATCCTCCACGGTGATCACCCGGGTGCCTTCGTAAATGGTCAGGCATTTGGCGATGGCCTGTAGAAATGTCAGCGGCTGAAACTGGGCTTGATCGTGAAATTTTACAGCGCCCGCTACGGAAAAGGGCAGGGTAGTATGCAGGGTCAGCTCGGCGTGGATTCCCAGCTCCTTGGCGGCATCGGTCTCCTGCTCCAACAGTCCCACATGTGCCTCGTCCCGGCAATATAGGTACGCAGGGCGGTCTTCCAAGGCGCAGTCAATGCCCAGTTCCTTCACCAGTCTCCGGTATTCCTCAATGGCCTCCTGATTGGCCCTTGCATACTGCCGGGCCTTCTCCTCCCCAAACTCCTGCATCAGCTTGTGATAGATCAGGTTATGCTGGGATGTGATTTTGGCAGTGGTGTTCCCGGTCTGTCCGCTGCCGATCTTGGCCGCTTCTAGCACAATGGTTTTCACGTTTCGCCGCTGCAAGAAATATGCTGTTAGAATTCCAGCCATGCCACCCCCGATGACGGCAGCCTCCACCTCCATATCCCCCTGCAAACGAGGCCTGTGCTGCCACTGAATCCCCTGTTTCCATACAGATTCCATCTATGTTCCTCCTTCCAAATCAATGCCTTTGGACTTTTTCATATGTTGTCCAGAAACAGGAATTTTAACCGGGTAAAGACAACACGTAAAACAATCCCCGCCGGCTTATGTTCCGGCGGGGATTGTGATCTCGTTTCCAGAGGATAGGGCCTGTACTGGGGCTTCATTTCCAGGGTCGTACCTGCCCCAACCAGCCCTGGGCTTTCCAGTAGGCCACATCTGCTTCATTAAAACCAAACTTTTTCTGCATGGCCCTCATGACATAGAATAGTCCCTTTACCTTCCAGGTGGGGGTAATCCCAAATGCTCTGGCTTTGATCTTCGGCGACAGCCTTTTCACATCCCGATGGATTTCCTCCCGGATTTTCTGGCTAACACCATCGAAATCTGCGGCACGGACATTTTTCCCATAGGTGTAGGTGCGGGCCACACCCCAGTACTCCATACTGTCCTTCAAGTCCTTCAGGGTCGATTTCGTCCCCGCTCCCGCTGCGGTGGAGATGAGCAGGGCCTGTTTGTGAAACATGGCGGCACTGGGTTGGTGCGGCATCCATCGGTAGGCGAAATGGTCCAAAAATGCCTTCACCTGCCCCGGGACGTGGTAGACGTAGACGGGCGCTGTCATGATTATCAGATCCGACGCCTCCATGGCTTCGATCATGGGCTTCAGGTGATCGTAGTCCGGGCACTTGGTGTAATCTGTAAAGCACTGCCAGCAGCCCCTGCAAAAGTTCGGCATTGCCTGGGGCAGGAAGAACTCTGCGACCGAATCCCCCTCAGACAGTTCCTCAATAAACTGCTGGGCAATGTGGTATGTACTGGATTTCCCTTTGCGCCCCGTTCCGTAAATCACAGTGATCTTCATATAATAATCACACGTTCCTCTCATCTGCGTTGACGGCGGCATACCATTTTTATGCAGGCCTTCACAAAATTTTCACGATTGTTTTCCTTCCCTGGCTCAGGGCAAGCTCCGGCCCGATTTTCTGGCTTCATAATAGCACATCGGACACGGCGTGTAAACGAAAATAAGGGCTGAGAATCCTGATGATTCCCAGCCCCCACTCCTATGTATCCTTAGAGAGATCTTGCATAGGCAACAATAGCATCTGTATTGTCAGCTGGCTCACTGTCCACGCGAAGAATGTCCCCTACGATGATTGCACCACACTGCTGGGCCTTTGCCTTAATCAGGTCAGCTGCCGCACAAAACACGTCTTCATAGTTTTCCTTATCCCCGCAGCCAAACACGCCAACACTCTTCCCGCGGAGCAACTGATCCGTCATGATGTTGTTGTAGTAGGGGACGAAGTCCTCCTGCAACTCACCGTAGCCCCAAGTGGAACATCCGTAGAGCACCAAATCCACTTCCTTGACTGCAGCTTCTGTGGCATCGGTCACGTAATAAAGCTTAACCTCGTAGTCAATCATGTTCTCCGCAATGGTATTGGCCACGGCCTCCGTGTTCCCTGTTGTACTGCCAAAAATAATGCTTGCTTTCTTCATAGTTTCCGTCCTTTCCTTAGCACAAATTGTTATGTGTTTGTTTTGCATAATTAATAATTTCCGTCTTTACATTTTTCACTTTATAATACAATTCCTCGGAAATCCGGGTATCCCCATACATGCGCCAACCCATGGTTTTCACCAATGGCAGATCAATCAGCCCCATAAAGCTCAAGACATCCTTCACTGGATAGCCCAGAAAAAAACCAATCTCGTGAGGAAATATCCCATTGCTTCGCAGGCGGCCCACCAAGGTAGCCACATAAGCATCCAGGTCAAATTCTTCACCATAACCTAGTTTTTTCAGGTGATTATGGATATTCTTTTTGTTCAATATCTCCTCCAATCTCTGTCGATGAAAGACAAACAGCTTAATTTTATCCTGTGTCATTTCCAGGACCCGAAACTCCAGCTGGTTTCTTAGCAGCGTGCATCGATGAAATTTCTCTCTGGACACATGGATAATCTCCGCGGGCTTTACACCAAGATAGACCACGCCGATGTTGCCGCAAAAATGGCAGCTGGCCACATCATCTGTCGCGCTGATTTCTACCCACTCTTTGATAAATGCATCCATACCCTAACGGCTCCTTGTCTGACAGCGTTTCTTGATTTTAGTTAGCTTTCGCTAACTCTTTCATGTTCAAATGTTATCATTGACTAACTTCTTTGTCAACATGGATTCGAAAATTATTGTTCCTTTTTTCACCCAAAATATAACCGGTTTACCCCAGTCGAGCAGAGATGACCAAGGCGCATGTTTCGCAGTTGGGATTCTATTTTGAATATGACAAAGGCGGACAGCTATTGCTGTCCGCCTTGCACATAGAGGTTCGAGTTCACTATCCGCCTTTTGCAGGAAGGCAGGTTAGCTTTTTAGGGATGTATATCTGGTATGGTTAAGCTGCCGTAGCTTTCTTAGGCCTTGTTCTGCCCAGCGTGAGCAAACAGTGCTGCTTCCCGCTCTGCTTGGGTGACAGACTTTCTCTGACCGCTGCAGGAAAGGTAGAATACAACGCCCAAAAGCATCCAGCCAATAAAGATCACGATAGCCTCCATGCCCATGTAGACGGGGTTTCCGGGAACAAAGAGCAGCACCAAAATGATGGCCATCGCGACAGTGGCAAAGGTAGCCATGCCAAAACCGCCGGGCATTTTGTAGGGCCGATGTGCGTCGGGCGCGGTCTTGCGCAGTCTCATGGCGGAAGCGGAGGTCAGGAACCAGGAGAGCACGAAGCCAGCTGCGGAGAAAGAGGTCAGAGCGTTGATCAGGCCGATGCCCAGGAAGGGACCGCTGATGGAGAGCACCAGACAGAAGATCATCGCATTGGAAGGAGTCTTATACTGGGGATGCTCTTTCTTCAGGCCATTGGGAACCAAGTAGCCGCGGGCCATGCCCATGAGCAGACGGGGGGATGCCATCATGAAGCTGTTCCAAGTGGTAAACAGACCGCACAGGGCGCCAGTCATCAGGAAGTAATACATGAAGATACCCATTGCGCTCTTCTCGCCGAAGACATACAGGAACAGGTGGCCTGCTGCGGGGGACTTGCCGATGTTGTAGAAATCCTGCCAAGGCATTGCTCCGCCCAGAGCGAAGAGCAGACCTGCGTAGAACAGACATGCACAGCCAACAGACAGAACCACTGTCTTACCAACGGTGGACACGTCGCCAGAGGCTTCTTCCACGGCCTGAGGAATGGTTTCAAAGCCGCAGAGGAAGAAGGGCGCGGAAGCCATGATGGCGAAGGTGCCGCCAAAGAAGGTCTTGTGATCGCCACGGCCCACGTTTTCATAGATAGGCTGATAGTTTACAGGATCAAACTGCGTCAGTGCAACAATCATTGCGCCCAATCCCGCACAGATCAGGAAAATCGTCAGAACTCTCTGCATCATGGCAGAAGAGGTTGCGCCCTTCCAGTTGATCCAGAACAGCAGCAGGGAGAAGAATGTGCCGACAAGCAGATGCCCAAGGTAGACATCGCCACCGCCCAATGTGTAGAGCAGGGGGCCCTTGACGGAGGGGATCAGGATGCTGAGAATGTCGACCACGTAAATGGCTTCCCAGGGGAGCAGGGTAACGAATGCGCCGAAGGCTGCCCAGCCGGAGATAAAGCCAACTTTTTCGCCGAACGCTCTGTAGGAATATGCCATGCCGCCGCCGGCAACGGGCATCATGGGGGCTAGCTCACAGTAGCAAAGTGCTACGGGAATCATCATGATCAAAGCAATTAAGTAACCTACACCGGCCGGAACCGCACCACCGGTGCTGGCCATCCACTTGTTGATGGACACTGCCCAACCTACGCCAACGATGGCGCCGAAACCAATACAGAAGAAGTCAAATGCGCCGATACCGGCCTTCTTTTTTTCTACGGTCTTTTCCATAAGAACACCTCTCTTTTCAAATAGAACGGAAATTACGGTGCTTCCAAACCAGCTGTAACGCCAAAGACTATGGGTTCACAGTGCAAACCCTCAACCAGTAGGCTCATTGGCCTCCATGGTCTGGAATGCGATGTTTGCCTTACAGGCTATTCTCTCTCTTGTCCTTCCGATATGCCTCATACGACTGTTCCTGTTCTGTAGTGCCGCTGCACAATCCCCCTCCATGCTCAATTGCTGTTACCCTATGTCAGGTCTACCCCACCCGTTGCAGTAACCTGTGCCGCCTGCCGTATATCAGGGCTCAACCCATTCCCTGAGGCAACTTGCGTGTCGCCGGCTTTCGGATCCTAGAGCTTTAACAGCTACTTGCAGCCACCGTCATCATGCTTCATGATTCCCACGCCTGCAGTTCTTTTTCGGTATTTTAGCAAATGGCATTTGTGACTTCTATGTGCTTCAGACCAAAACTCCTTCTCCATTTTGTGAAAAACACACTATGTCGCCAATTTATTCGATTATTTCTTGCACATTTTCCTCAATTATGACAATTTCCTCTTTCCCCGTGGCATGAGACATGCTCTTCTAAAGGCACAGACAGCTAACATTAGTTAGCTGTCTGAAAGAATGGTGAATCTGTCTGCTTTCCAGGCTAGTGCAGTTGACTTGGTTCAAAGATGGCTCTGTAGTCCAGCATGGCAAAGGCCATTTGCAGGCGAAACAATGCCTTTCCGTCCTCCAAATCATAGCCCAAAACGGATTTGATTTTTTTGACCCGATAATTGGTGGTGTTTCGGTGACAATACATCTCGTCAGAAACCTGAGCCACGCTGCCGTTATACTTCAAATAGAGCCGCAGGGTCTCTACCAGCTGGCTGTTGCATTGCGTATCATAATCCGCCAGCGGCTGAAGAATCTGGACAAACCGCTCAAAAATGGAATGGTCCTGGCAGCTGTAAAGGAGCTGAAATAGCCCCATATTCTCAAAGCTGACCAGATGCGCCGCGTGGAAATTGCCAAATTGTATGGCCGCACAGGCCCGTTCAAAGCTCTCTTTAATATTGGAAATGCCCAGCAAAGGCGAACCAATACCGCAGTAAAAGGAATATGCCGGGGAAGACTGTTCACAAAAGCGCAGGATGTTGCCCATATGCCGTCCTATTTGTTTGCAGCTGGTATGGTGGAAAATCAGAATGATCTGATTCTGATACTGGAATACAAAAATCTTTTCTGGCCACTGGTTCAAGTGGTTCTCAATGAGGGTTTTCATGTACAGTAGGCTGGATGGAGATACCTGCTCCGAAAAGGCCCGCCGACAAGCAATCACCGCCACGCAGTATTCTCCCGCAGGATCATACTGATTGCTGCGCAGCCTGTTTTCATCCTCTGCTTCGTAAATTTTGGCATACTTCAGCAACATCTGGAAGGTATAGGCCAGCTGATTCTGCGCGTGGGTGCTGGCAAAAATCATGCGACTTACCGCCTGCATAAAATCAGGAAAATGGTATTTCCAGGGCATGATCATGAAGGGGTAGTTTTCCTCATTGCAGAGATCCAGCAATTCCTGAGAGATATCCTCTTCCATAATATATTTACCCACCGGTATGATGACCCCACAGGAATTTCGTTCCATAAGCATCTTCACAAAGTTCTCAAAGTCAACCTTTCCCTTGAATTTGTGCCCGGTGAGGAGCATCAGCTCACCACCTCGTAGAAAGTCCGCGTTGCTGATGTCCTCCGAGAAGTACATCCAGCGGAGGGAGCGGTGAAGGCCCTGACCTCCGGCCAGAAGCTTCAGTTGATATTTATCCTTTGTCTCTTCAAAGACCGTTCCCAACATCAGCGTTGCCATTACACTCGCTTCCTTTCCATTATAGCCTTTGACTAGGATCGACAGCTCATAAATAAATCAGATATCTGCCGTATCCGCTATTTTGAAATCTTTTCTACGGTAAAACTGAACTTTTTCTTGTGTCCAAGAGTTCCTTGCGATAAAATAGCTTCCGTAAGACGTTTATGGGGACGAAAGGGGCGCTTCCATGGCATCGTTAACTTTAGGTTCCGTCTTCGGACAGACAAAACTGAAATACCAGCTTAAAATCCTCGCCGGAGAACAGGGGCTCCACCGCTCCCTGCGCTGGATGTACGTCACAGAGGATACCAGCAACGTGGATTTCTTTCAGGGCGGCGAACTACTGCTGTTTACAGGCTTTAGCTTTGAGAACATTGCGGAGTTCGAGGCCTTTATCAAAATGCTCATCTCCAAAAACTGCTGTGGTGCCATCGTCAACGAGGGGAAGTACATCTTTGAAGAAGACATCTCCCAAGAGCTTCTCGACCTGTGCAATGAGCAGCAGTTCCCACTGATCACCATGCCGTGGAAGTTTTATCTCACGGATATCCTCCAGGAATACAGCAGGCAAATCGTCTTCCATAAGCACGAGCAGGATCAGATCACCTATGTGTTTCAGGCCCGCCTGAAGAATGCCAAGCCCTTTTCCGAGGAAGACGAAACTAGGCTCTTGGCCAATCACTTCACGCCCCATGGCAATTATTGCGTTTGCGTGATTTCCCCTCGAGGTGAAGGAGACGACACTCCAGAGACGCTGTTGCGACGCTTGAGCGCCCTGGCGGAGAATTATCTGAACCAAGTGACAGAAAAGGCCTGCGTATTTCCTTTCCACGATTATGTGGTGTTGGTATTCTACGATGTATCTGCCGTGGAAATCCATCGTCAGGTTGAAGATATCTTAAACCAGTGCGCTCTCTCCAACCCGTCCCTGACGCTGTTTTGCGGCATGGGGAGCGTGGTGCCCGACGTGGATAAAATCCACATCAGCTATGATCGTGCCTGCGCCGCCATGCTCTACGCCGCCAATCAGGGTAAGCGAAACCTCTCCTTTGACGAGATGGATGAGTTTCAGCTTTTCTACTCCTGTCAGGATCCGCTGGTTCTGGGGCAGTTCACCAGTATCCTCCGGCCCCTAGAAAACTATGAGCTGCAGCACGGCAACCAGCTCACGGATACATTGCGCCTATACCTAAATTCCAACGGCAGTGTCAATCAGGTATCAGAAGCCCTGGACTGTCATAGAAATACCATCAATTATCGGATCAAAAAGATCGAGGAGCTACTCCAGGCGGACTTAGACAGCAAACAGATTCGTTTTCAGCTACAGCTGGCCCTCTCCATCCGAGACTACCAGCGCCTGTATCAGGCCGGCGAAACCACTTGAGAATGGCTACTTTTCCTCAAATAAGCAGAACACCCTCTCCCGCAGCGCTGGCCGTGGGAGAGGGTGTCCCTATACAGGAGGCTCTTTGATCTGCCCCGGAGAGGCGGCCAGACCAAGAGCATAGCGTGTCACTGTCAGGGCCACAGACCCCCATGGGCACCTAGGATGCCCCGGACGGCGGTATCCGCCTGCTTCTCTGGGCTTTACAGTTGTATCATAACACAGTAAGCACGTCTAATAAATGGCGTCGAAGCCCAAAATCACGACTCTCCTTTGGTGTTATGGCACAAAACCGACTGACACATTTCGACAATTATCTATCTTTTTCACAAAACTGTATACAGACAGCGATTTTACCAATTTTCTGCGCCGTTTCCTGCCGGCCTCTTATCTCACACCCATCCAATTGGAGATGACCATCCGCTGTACCTCGCTGGTTCCCTCATAGATTTCCGTGATCTTCGCATCACGCATCATACGCTCAAAGGGATATTCGCGGATATATCCATAGCCGCCCACCAACTGAACCGCACGACGAGTCACATCAGAGGCTGACTCCGCAGCAAATAGCTTTGCCATAGCCGCCAGATGACTGTACGGCTCATGATCCTGCTTGGCCTGAGCAGCAGCATAGACCAGAAGACGCGAGGCACTGACCTTGGTCTGCATATCCGCCAGCTGGAACTGGGTGTTCTGGAAGGAGGAAAGAGGCTTGCCAAATTGATAACGGGCCTTTACATAGGGCACGCACTCATCAATGGCACCCTGGGCAATACCCAGCGCTTGGGCGGCAATGCCAATGCGGCCACCATCGAGAATCTTCATGGCAATCTTGAAGCCATCGCCCTCTTTGCCCAGCAGGTTCTCCTTGGGCACCTTCACCTGATCGAAGATCAGCTCATAGGTGGCAGAACCACGGATGCCCATCTTCTTTTCCTTTGTACCGAAGGAAAAGCCTTCCCAGCCCTTTTCCACGATGAAGGCGGAGGTTCCACGGCTTCCCTTGGTCTTATCTGTCACAGCAATGACAATATAGGTGTCTGCATAGTACCCATTGGTGATGAAGATCTTGGTGCCGTTTAAGAGATAGTATTCGCCGCAGTCTTCGGCAGTGGTTTTCTGTCCACCGGCGTCGGTGCCGGCACCGGGCTCTGTGAGACCGAAAGCACCCAGAGTCTCTCCCATGGCCAGGGGGACCAGATACTTCTGCTTTTGTGCTTCGGTACCAAACTCCAGAATAGGCCAGGAGCACAAGGAACCGTGAACGGAATACATAACACTAGTGGTTGCGCAATGTCTTGCCAGCTCCTCACAGGCACAGATATAGCTGAGATAGGACATACCCGCTCCGCCGTATTCCTCGGGGATATAGATACCCATTAGCCCCATAGCCGCCAGCTTCTGTCTGGTTTCCTCGGGAAAGCGCTCCTCTTCGTCCAGCTCCGCCGCCAGAGGTCTGACCTCTTTCAAGCAGAAATCTCGCAGCATATCAATGATTTCCTGCTCCAAGCTTGTTAATTTGAAATCCATACGTTTCACCTTTCCTGTCCATTCGCGCTAGGGCGCAGTTAGTTTAGTAGCACCCATATTAAACAACACAGACCAGAGCCGCTATGTGCCAGAGACTAAAAATCATCCCGCGTGATTGTTCCCCCCATAGACAAAAAAGCTGGATTTTTGTCCAGAAGACCCAAAAGCGCAGACACATTTGTCTGCGCTTTTTGTGCCTTAGCCGTTGCCTCCCAGCCAGTCTAGATCGTCGCCTGCTACGATGGAATTACAGTTCATTCTTCCTCCAATTTTGTTTATTTAGTCATATATTCCTCAAATTATTTTCAAAATATATTTATTTTTTACATTATACTTGACTCGCTTTGTCCAGTTTGGTAGAATACAAATTAAGACTAACAGGTTTTCCTGAACAGGAGGTCTAAGATGCTGATTACAAGAGAAACCGATTATTCTATCCGCATTTTACGCGCACTGGCAAAGCGCGGCCGGCTGACTGCCGCGGAGCTCACGGAAGATGAGCAGATCCCTCTTGCCTTTGCCTACAAAATTTTGAAGAAACTACAAAAAGGGGGCTTTCTCCGAATTTTTCGGGGGCCAGGCGGAGGATACCTTCTGGCTGTTTCTCTGGATAAGGTCACCCTGTATGATTTGATGCAGGTCACTGAGGACCCATTTTATGTCAGTCCCTGCATACTCCCCGATCATCTTTGCCCCTGGTGTGATGCACACCCGGACGAAGTCTGCCGTGCCCATCTCCACCTCCAGGCGATTCAAAAAACGCTGGAAGATGAGCTGAAGGCCAAATCCCTCCACCAAGTATTTTTCGGGGAATAGTATTTGTTTTTTTATTGCACAGGAATTGTGTGTGATTGATATTTGGCTGAATAAAAAGGAGGTTACGACATGTTATTTGCCACCACAACGCAGCAAGAGGATTTACGTGCCAAAGTTAGGGCTTTTGCCGAGGAAGAGGTTAAACCCCTGGCCTTCCTCATGGATAAGGAAAATATGTTCCCCGAGGATGCTGTGAAAAAGCTGGGAGAAATGGGGCTTTTGGGCATCCCCTATCCCCAGGAGTACGGCGGCATGGGGCTGGATGCCCTGAGCTATGCCATTGCCGTAGAGGAGTTGTCCAGAGTGGACGGAGGTACCGGCGTGATTTTGTCCGCACATACCTCCCTGGGCACCTGGCCTATTTTTAATTTTGGTACAGAAGCCCAGAAGGAAGCCTATCTGGTGCCCCTGTGCAAAGGCGAAAAGCTTGGCGCCTTCGGTTTGACGGAGCCAAACGCCGGCTCTGATGCAGGCGGTACCGAAACCATTGCCCTTGATAAGGGAGACTATTATCTCTTAACCGGAAGTAAGATTTTTATCACCAACGCCCCCAAGGCGGACATCTACGTGGTCTTTGCTGTAACCACTCCCGATATTGGCACCCGCGGCATCTCTGCCTTTATCGTGGAAAAGGGCTGGGCAGGCTTCACTTTCGGCGATCATTATGACAAGATGGGCATCCGATCCTCCTCTACGGCGGAACTGATCTTCAATGAGGTGAAGGTGCCCAAGAAAAACCTGTTGGGCAAGGAGGGCGATGGCTTTAAAATTGCCATGGCCACTCTGGACGGCGGCCGTATCGGCATTGCTGCCCAGGCTCTGGGTATCGCCCAGGGCGCTTATGAGCAGGCCGTTACCTATGCCAAGGAGCGGGTACAGTTTGGAAAACCCATCGGCTTCCAGCAGGCCATTTCCTTTAAGCTTGCTGACATGGCCACCAAGCTTCGCAGCGCACGCCTGCTGGTGTACTCCGCCGCGGATATGAAGGAGCACCACGTTCCCTACGGCATGGAGTCTGCCATGGCAAAGCAGTACGCCTCGGACATTGCCCTGGAAG
>JAGFXS010000106.1 GCA_017861415.1 Bacillota bacterium | reverse complement strand
GATGGCGATGGCACGCCCGAATTCCCGGATGGCTTGGGCGGCAAAATCCGGATTCTGCACCGCCGCCGTACCCAGGATCACCCGCTTTGCTCCGGCATTTAGATAGCCTTCTATGGTTTCCAGAGAGCGAATACCGCCCCCTACCTCTACAAATAGACGGCTGTTGTTCACAATATTCCGGATCACCGGCAGGTGGGGAGTCTGGCCGGTTTTGGCACCTTCCAGATCTACGAGATGGAGATGCGTAGCACCCTGCAGCTCCATATTTACCGCGGCTCGGATGGGCTCCTTATCATAGACTGTCATCTGGTCATAGTCACCCTTGTACAGACGGACAGCCTGTCCTCCGTAGAGGTCAATAGCCGGAAAAATAATCATTAAAAACCCTCCTCGCAAAACCTACGAAGAAGCTGCAGGCCCACTGGCCCACTCTTCTCCGGATGGAACTGAAACCCGACGACATTTCTCCTTGCAACAGCCGCCGTCAAAATCCCGCCGTATTCCGTGACGGCGATGATGTCCTCCTCGCAGTCTGCGGCGTAGAAGGAATGGACAAAGTAGACGCAGTCCCCCGGCGCAAGTCCCGCCATTAAGGGGTGGCGAGGGCGCTCCCCGGGAAACAGCAGGCCATTCCAGCCGATATGGGGGATTTTCAATCCCCGGGGAATGGCATCGGCGATGGGTCTGACCGCTCCGGGGATTAGTCCCAGCCCCTCATGCTCTCCAAATTCATAGCTTTTTTCAAAGAGCAGCTGCATCCCCAGGCAGATCCCCAGAAGGGGCTTGCCCCGGGCTGCTTCCTGGGAAACCACCTCGCCGAGTCCGCTTTCTCGCAGCTTTGTAGCCGCGTCGGCAAAAGCGCCCACCCCAGGAAGGATCAGCCGATCCGCCCGGCGCAGGGCCTCTGCCTCTCCCGTGACAAGCACTTCCTGGCCTATGGCCTCTAAGGAACGACTGAGGGAAAACAGGTTCCCCACGCCATAATCCACAATTGCAATCATTTACAGGACTCCTTTGGTGGAGGGGATCTCGTTGTCTCCTTCTGATACGGCCACTGCCATCTTGAGGGCACGGGCCAAGGCTTTGAAGACACCTTCGATAATGTGATGGCTGTTCTCTCCTGCCAGCTGCCGGATATGCAGGGTAAGGTTTGCCTTCCGGGCAAAAGCGGTGAGGAATTCCTTCACCAGCTCTGTATCAAAGGTGCCCACCTTTTCCGTCGGGATAGTCAGGTCGCAGACCAGCATTCCCCGACCGGACAGGTCAACCGCGGCTAGAATCAGAGCCTCATCCATGGGCAGAATGATATGTCCGTAGCGATTTACTCCCCGTAAATCCCCCAGGGCCCGCTCAAAGGCGGTTCCCAGGCAGATGCCGATATCCTCCACCGAGTGATGGTCGTCTACATGGATGTCCCCCTCACAGGCAAGCTCCAGATCAAAGCTGCCATGCCGGGTGAACAGTGCCAGCATGTGATCCAAAAAACCAACACCGCTTTGAATTTCATACCGTCCTGTACCCTCCAAGCTTAGGTGCAGGCGAACTTCCGTCTCTCCCGTGGCACGGCTGACGGCAGCTTCTCGCATCCCCCTCACTTCCCTTCTATGTTTGGTGTTTATGCGGTTTGTATGATTTCTTTCGCCGCCGCAAGGAAGGCCTCCATCTCCTCCGGGGTGCCCACTGTCACCCGGACAAAGTTTTCGATTCTAGGCCGGGCAAAATGGCGCACCAGAATGCCCCGTTCCTTTAATGCCAGATAAAAGTCCTTGCCATTGAGCCCCTCTCGGGTGATAAACAAAAAGTTTGTCTTGGAGGGTAGCACCCGAAATCCCAGTTCCACCAGAGCCCGGACGGTATCCTCCCGGGTCTCTATGATCTTCCGGCAGATGTCCCGGAAATAGCCGTCGGAATCCACCGCCGCACAGCCGATATCCATGGTGAGCTGGTTCACGTTATAGGGGTTGGTGGAATACTTCAGCAGCTCCAGGTCGGCAATCAGTTCCGGTGAGGCCAGGGCAATTCCTAACCGCGCCCCGGCTAGGGCCCGGGACTTTGAGTAGGTCATTACCACCAAAAGGTTCGGATATTCCTGAATCAGCGGCACGCTGCTCTCGGCCCCAAAGTCCACATAGGCCTCGTCAATCACCACCACCCGGTCCGGGTTCGATTCCAATACTTCCCGTATTTGCTCCCTAGTAAGGGCAATTCCCGTAGGGGCGTTGGGATTGGCAATCACCGTTAGGGCACCGGTACCGTAGTAATCCTCGGGACGGATGGAGAAGTCCTCTGCCAGAGGCACTGTCTCATAGAGCACGCCGTGGAGGTCCGCAAACACCTTATAAAAGCTATAGGTGATATCCGGAAACCGAGCCCCGATCCCCTCTCCCGCGAAGGCCATGAAGGCAAAATTCAAAATATCGTCGGAGCCGTTAGAGATAAACACGTTTTCCGAGCCAAGGCCGTACAGCTCCGCCAGCTTTTTCTTGAGCACCTTCCCCTCCGGATCGGAGTACAGGCGCAGTTCCTCCACACGGGCCCGTTTTACGGCATCGATCACCACCGGGGAGGGCGGATAGGGGGACTCATTGGTATTCAGCTTAATATATCTCTTATCCTGGGGCTGCTCCCCCGGGGTATAGGCTTTCAATTTGGAAAGACGGGGATTTAGAAATCGACTCATAATGTTTCTTCCTCAACGCGTATGGTCACACTCCGGGCGTGGGCTCTCAGCCCCTCTTGCTGAGCAAAATAGGCAACACTTTGAGCCGCCTTGGACAGGGCCTTGGGGGTGTAACTTAAATACTGCACTTTCTTTACAAAATCATCTACGGACAGGGGGCTAGAAAACCGAGCCGTTCCTCCTGTGGGCAGCGTGTGGTTAGGCCCGGCGAAATAGTCTCCCAAGGCCTCGGGTGTATGCTTCCCTAAGAACACGGAGCCTGCGTTTTGGATTCTGCTCAGATAGTCAAAGGGGTTATCCACACAGAGTTCCAAGTGCTCCGGCGCAATTTCATTAGAAATTTCGACAGCTTCCGCTATATCTTTTACTATAATGATTTTCCCATTTTTGTCAATGGACTCCCGGGCGATCTCCCGTCTGGGGAGGGTCTCCAGCTGCACCTCCAGCTCCCGCTGCACCCCCTCTGCCAGAGTCGGACTGTCCGTCACCAGCACGGCGGAGGCGTTCCGGTCATGCTCCGCCTGGGACAAGAGATCCGCCGCCACAACGGCGGGATTGCAGCTACCATCAGCAATCACCAAAATTTCGCTGGGCCCGGCGATCATGTCGATGTCCACCCGTCCGAAGACTTGCTTCTTCGCCTCCGCCACGTATCGGTTGCCGGGGCCGGTAATCTTGTCCACTTTGGGAACGGACTGGGTACCAAAGGCCAGGGCAGCCACCGCTTGGGCGCCGCCGATCTGGAATACCCGGTCTACTCCGGCGATGCGTGCTGCCGCTAAAATAGAAGGCGGAATCCCGTTCTTTCCCGGCGGAGTCACCATGATGATCTCCTTTACCCCCGCCAATTTCGCAGGAATCACATTCATGAGCACCGAGGAGGGATAGGCCGCCGTACCACCTGGGATATAAAGGCCTACCCGCTCTAAGGGGGTTACCTTTTGCCCCAAAATGACTCCGTCTTCCTGATTGACCATGAACCCCTGTGTCCGCTGACGGTCATGAAAATCCCGGATTCGTTCCGCCGCTAGGAATAAAATCTCCACCAGCTTGGGATCCGCCCGGCAGAATCCCTGATCCAGCTCAAAGTCGGAAAGTTCCAGAGTACGAAGCTCCACCCCGTCAAATTCCTTGGTGTAGTACCGCAGGGCCTCATCTCCCCGTATACGCACATCGGCAAGAATGGCGGCTACAGCTTCTTCCACGCCCCCTTGCTCCTCTTCCCGGGCAAGGATATCCGCCCTGGATAGCTCCACCGCATTCAATATGCGAATCATAGTGTGGTCTCTCCTCTCTAGTTCGCCCCGCACAAGGGCTTTAAATTTTCTTGCAGCCGCCGGATTGCCCCATTTTTAAATTTAAAACTGGCCTTGTTGGCAATGAGTCTGGCGCTGATGGGTACGATGGTATCGTGTATCACCAGATGATTCTCCCGCAGGGTAGTCCCCGTCTCTACCAAATCCACGATCACATCCGACAGGCCCAAAATGGGGGCCAATTCAATGGAGCCGTTGAGATGAATGATATCAATATCCCGGGAGAGGCCGCTGTAGTAACGGGCGGCGCAGCGGGTAAATTTGGTAGCCACCCGCAGGGTACGGTCCAGATTGTCCCGAAAGTCCTCCTTGGCTGCCACCGCCAG
>JAGFXS010000105.1 GCA_017861415.1 Bacillota bacterium | reverse complement strand
ATACCGCTGGCGGCAGCGCTGGCGGTTACTGCGGTGGCCGTAAGCGACATGTCCGCATTGGTGGGCATGGGTCGGGAATCCATGGAGCAGATGCAGGCATTTTCTAAAGTGCTGCTGCCCTCCATGGCGGCGGCCACTGCAGCGGCGGGATCGCCCGGTGCAGCGGCGGTAAAGCAGCTGTCAACAGTGCTGTTTTCCGATTTTCTTATCACACTAATCAATCAGGTGCTGATGCCTTTAACCTTTGCCTTTATCGCGGCCTCGGTGGCCTACGCGGCAGTGGGGAATGAAGGCCTGAAAAAACTAGGCGGCTGCATCAAGTGGATTATTAACACAGTGCTTGGGGTGTTTTTGCTGACCTTTATCGGATACCTAAATATCAGCGGAGCCATCTCTGGAAGTGCGGATGCCGTCACAGTAAAGGCTGCAAAATTCACCGTTTCAAACATGGTTCCCGTGGTGGGTGGCATACTCTCGGATGCGGCGGAAACGGTACTGGCGGGGGCGTCCCTACTGCGTAGCGCCATCGGGGTTTTTGGGATGCTGGTGGTGGTGGCCATCTGCCTGCTACCGTTTCTGCACTTGGGAGCAAACTATCTGGCCTACAAATTCACCTCGGCACTGGCGGAAACAGTGGCGGACAGCAGAACCGCAGGACTCATCGACGCCATCGGCACTGCTTTCGGTATGGTGCTAGCCATGACAGCCTCCTGTGCCATGCTGCTGATCATCTCCATGGTGTCCGCCGTGTCCATGGTATCCGGGTAGGAGGGGAACTAAATGGAGCTAATTCGAACCTGGATTCTTACGGTCACGGTATCCGCCATGATCATTGCACTTGCAGAGGGGCTGATGCCCCAAGGAACGGTAAAACGGGTGGGAAGGCTTACCGGAGGGCTGGTATTGATGTTAGGCATTCTTCAGCCCCTAGTACATATGGATTATGATGAATTGTTTCTGGTGGCAAACGGTTTGGGAGAAGTTGTAGTAGAAAGCCGGGAGGAACAAGATATGCGAAATAACGAAGCGATGAAAAGTATCATAGAGAAGGAATTAAGTGCATATGCTTTGGACAAAGCACAAACTCTTGGCCTTGGCTGCACGGTGTCGATTACATGTCATCTGGGAGAGAATGATGTCCCGTATCCAGATCAGGCGGTGGTAACAGGCCTGTCGGGGGAAGCCCAAAAACAGACAATGATGCGCCTTTTGCGGGAAGATCTAGGCATCCCTGATGCCAGACAGATCTATGAAGGCGGTGAGGAGGCATCATGAGTCTGAATAAGGTTTTGGAAGATCGGAGCATTGGACTCCGCAAGGTGCTGGAACGGTACAAGTGGATTTTGCTGATTATCGCAGTGGGTCTGCTGTTTCTAGCCTGGCCGGACGGAAATAGTAAGGTCTTTCCGTCGGCAGAGTCTGGCAACTGTGCCTTTGATCTGGAAGAGATGGAGGGGAAATTCTCCAAAGCCCTGTCAGAAATTGAGGGGGCAGGCCGGGTTACGGTAGTCCTCACGGTGAAGAACGGGACCCAGCAGATTCTGGCCGAAGACACCAAATATTCGGAGCGGGACAACGAGGTGGAGGAAGAGACCTCTACGGTAGTCCTGTCCAGAGGAAGCGGGGTGCAGGAGGCGGTCAAACTCCAAGAAATTTACCCACAGTTTCAAGGCGCCCTGGTCATCTGCGAAGGTGCGGGGAACCCCACGGTGCGGCTGAAGCTGACCGAAGCGACCACGGCCCTGACGGGCCTGGGCGCGGACAAAATTTCAATTTGTAGCAGAGGAAAGTGAGGAACAACACCATGAAACAACTGAAGCTTTGGAAGAGAAACGCCATCGTCGGGATTATTGTACTGTTTGTCTGCGGCGCGGTGTACTTAAACTGGTCCTATAACAACCGGGATGCCGAGACCGGAAAGACACTAGGCGAGGCGGCTCTAGTGGCCGGAAACGCCGACGGCGCCAAGAATGGGGATACGGCGGCAGCTCCAGAGGGCAGTAAGACCGGAAGCGGCTATTTCTCCGAGGCGCGGCTCAACCGGCAACAGGCTAGAGACAGCGCTCTAACACTCCTTCGGGAGTCGGCAGGCGATGCAAACGCATCCCAGGAGACCGTTGAGGAAGCCAATGTGGCGATCCAGACTATGGCAAACTACACCCTCACCGAGGCTCAAATCGAAAACTTGGTGATAGCCAAGGGGTATACCAACTGTGTGGCCTTCCTCAGTGACAACAGCATCAGCGTAGTAGTCTCGGGTACGGAAAGCGGCATTACCGACGCCGACGTGGCAAAAATCGGTGAAATTGTCATGGAGCAGACCGGTCTCAAGGCAGATCAAATTAAGATTATTGAAACCGACTGAGAAAATAGTTAAAAAATGCCCCCTTTTCACAGCTTGAGCTGGAGAAGGGGGTATTCTTTTAGTCAAAATTGTAGTATAATGCCACAGGATAATAATGTCACAAAAAGACGAAGGGATGACCTATGAGAGAAAAAATGTTTCACAGCACTCTAATGATATCCCTGACGGCCCTGGTTATTGGGGGGATTGGCGTATGGTGCCGTTCTCCTCTGGGGCTTTTTTTGGCTGCTATACTGGTGGTTCTGGTTTCCTTTTGGAATTCCGTGCGAGTGGCTCGCTTAGTGACGGAACCACTGGAGACGGCCCGCCTGGAGGATCTTGAGGTGCAAAAGGTTTGCCGGGAGCTGCAGCCTTTGGCCACCAGAATGCTTGAACAGAACCGGCAGATCCAGAAGCAGCTCCACAGACGTTATCTGGAACTAAAGCGTGAATACGAGAAGCAGGACCGCATGCGGCGGGATTTTACCGCAAACGTATCCCATGAATTGAAAACGCCCCTTACCTCTATCTCCGGTTATGCAGAAATTATACGGGACGGGATGGTGAAGCGGGAAGACATAGCCCCCTTTGCCGGCAAAATCTATGACGAGGCCCAGCGGCTCATTGCTCTGGTGGGGGATATATTGAAGCTGTCACGGCTAGATGAGGGACACCAGTTGCGGGATCAGAGAGAGTCCATTGACCTTTATGCTGCCTGTCAGCGGGTGATTGCCAGCTTAGAGGGGGCTGCGGGTCAGCGGGGAATTTCCTTTACACTGACAGGGACCCATGAGTTTATCATGGGAGTTGTGCAAATTGTGGACGAAATCGTCTTTAACCTATGTGACAATGCTATTAAATATAATGTAGCGGGAGGCCGGGTAGAGGTCACTGTTGGGCGGGAGGATAACCGGGTTGCCCTGTCTGTGGCGGACAGTGGTATCGGAATTCCTCCGGAGGATCAGGACCGGATTTTTGAACGGTTTTACCGGGTGGATAAGAGTCACTCCAAGGAAATTGGCGGGACGGGTCTGGGCCTTTCCATTGTTAAGCACGGAGCGGCCCATCATGACGCAAGAATTGAGTTGATTAGCACATTGGGTGAAGGAACGATGTTCAAAATTCTGTTTCACCAAGGGATGAGCGACCAACATGGAAGATCGACGAAGGAGGAACACCATGTTTCAAGTGGCGGAGCAGGCGAAGAGGGCCCTGGAGAAGCTGGATGAGGCAGGATATGAGGCATACCTGGTGGGGGGATGCGTTCGGGATTTCCTAACCGGGAAAACACCCCATGACTATGATTTGGCTACCAATGCCCGACCCGAAGAGGTGAAGGAGGTGTTCTCCTTCTGTCGAGTCATCAACACGGGAATCCGACATGGAACCGTGACCGTGGTCCTAGAGGGACTTCCTATTCAAGTTACCACATATCGGAGGGAGGGGACGTATTCCGACAGCCGACGTCCGGACAGTGTGGAGTTTGTGGGCAGCCTAGAGGAAGATCTCGGACGCCGAGACTTTACCATCAATGCCATGGCATGGAACCCCCAGAGAGGGCTGGTGGATCTATTTGGGGGCAGACGGGATATTGATCAGGGCATCATCCGATGTGTAGGAGATCCGGACATCCGGTTTCAGGAAGACGCCCTGCGGATGCTCAGAGCCCTACGGTTTGCCTCTAACTTAAGATTTGCCCTTGAGCCGGATACCGAGGAAGCGCTGTATCGACGAAAAGAGGGTATCCTTCAGGTTGCCTCCGAACGAATTACCACGGAGCTCAATCAGATGATCTGCGGACAGGCTGCGGGTGCGGTGCTACTCCAGTATGTGGAGATTCTGGCAGTGGCGATTCCGGAGCTCTTCTGGATTTGGGCAGCTACAGATGAGGAATTCTGCTTGGTTCACGATACGCTCACGCAAACGGCTGTTGCGCTGGACCGGGCGCATTCCGACCGTGTGATCCGCTGGGCTGTGCTCCTTCACAATATGGATCAGCCCGCTTGTC
>JAGFXS010000027.1 GCA_017861415.1 Bacillota bacterium | reverse complement strand
CTGGTAGCAGGTGAGGATCTAAAGGTAGAGGAAATCAACGCCGAAGAGGCAGACGAGGATAAGAAGCCTGCCGCAAAGAAGAGTACCGCCAAGAAGAGCAAGGACGAGTCTGCGGAGGATCCGGAGGCAGCACCTGCTAAGAAGACCAGAGCAAAGAAGGCCACTGCTGCGGAGGATGAGGGCGAAGCCGCCCCTAAGAAGACCGCCAAGAAGGCTAAGGCTGACAAGACCGAGGAATAATGGCCTTGTGCAGGGGCATACTTTGTTCTAAATGCAAAAGGAGATTGATTCATGAGTTTAGTCCCGTATGTAGTAGAGCAAACCAATCGGGGAGAGCGTTCCTATGATATTTTCTCCCGCCTGTTAAACGACCGGATTATCATGCTGTCGGAAGAAGTGAACGACACTACCGCCAGCCTGATCGTAGCGCAGCTTCTATATCTGGAAGCACAGGATCCGGACAAGGACATCCAGTTTTACATTAACAGTCCCGGAGGATCGGTGACAGCTGGCATGGCGATCTATGACACCATGCAATACATTAAGGCAGATGTCTCAACCATTTGCATCGGCATGGCAGCCAGCATGGGTGCCTTCCTTCTGGCGGCCGGAGCAAAGGGAAAACGTTTGGCGCTGCCCAACGCAGAGATCATGATTCATCAGCCCTCTGCCGGAACCCGCGGCCAGATTACCGATATGGCCATCCACTTAAAGCGACTGGAGACCATTAAGAAGCGGATGAACGAAATTCTGTCGGAGAACACCGGCCAGCCACTGGAAAAGGTAGCGGCAGACTGCGAGCGGGATAACTTTATGACCGCCGAGGAAGCCCGTGCCTATGGTCTGGTAGATCAGGTGATTTACAAGCGCTAAGCGTGTGGAAGAGGGGAGGCTCCTAGAGCCGCCCCTGCTTCTGCTTCTAAAGGGACAGCGGGTGAGGAAGGCGGGGATGTTCGATTTCGCCTGAAAACAGGCGGCTCCGAACCGATCCGGGATTCTTTGCATGCCGTTTCAGAACCAGTGAGGTGATTCAAGTATGGCAAAAAATGAAGACAGAAAGTCCGTTCGCTGTTCCTTCTGTGGAAAGCATCAGGAGCAGGTCGCCAGGATCATCGCCGGTCCCGGTGCTTACATCTGCAACGAGTGTGTTCATCTCTGCATGAATATCCTGGATGACATGTCTGGCACTGACGACCAGGCATCTTATCCCGACATGCCCGATGTGATCCCCAATCCCAAGGAGATCAAGGCTATTCTGGATGAGTATATTATCGGTCAGGGGACTGCCAAGGTGGCACTCTCGGTAGCTGTCTATAACCATTATAAACGGATTTACTTTGGCGGCGGGGAAGATGTGGAGCTTCAGAAGAGCAACATCCTGCTCATGGGCCCCACGGGCTCAGGCAAAACTCTGTTCGCCCAGACTCTGGCCCGGATTTTGAAGGTGCCCTTCGCTATTGCCGACGCCACCACCTTGACAGAAGCCGGATACGTAGGCGACGATGTGGAAAACATCCTTCTGCGTTTGGTACAGGCCGCAGATTACGACGTTGAACTTGCCGAGCGCGGTATTATTTATATCGACGAGATGGATAAAATCGCACGAAAGAGCGAAAATACATCCATTACCCGTGATGTGTCCGGTGAAGGGGTGCAGCAGGCTCTCCTGAAGATTCTGGAGGGAACCGTTGCCAATGTGCCACCTCAGGGTGGTCGCAAGCATCCCCATCAGGAATTTATCCAGGTGAATACCAAAAATATCCTATTTATCTGCGGCGGCGCCTTCGATGGCATTGAGCAGATTATCGAGCGGCGGGTCAATAAAAAGGCCATCGGCTTCGGTGCGGATATTCGCAGCAAGGCGGAGAAGGAGGAGATTAAAATTCTCCGGGAAATCCAGCCCCATGACCTTCTGAAGTATGGCATTATTCCGGAGCTGGTAGGCCGTCTGCCTGTGATTACTGCTCTGGATCCCCTGACAAAAGAAAATTTGGTGCAGATTCTTACGGAGCCGAAAAACGCTTTGGTGAAGCAGTACCAAAAGCTCATGGAATACGATTTGGTGACCTTGCTCTTTGAGGAAGGTGCACTGGAAGCCGTGGCGGAAAAGGCCATTGGGCGAGGCATAGGCGCTCGGGGACTGCGTGCCATCCTAGAGGAAGTGATGACTCAGGTGATGTATGATGTTCCCTCCGACCAGGAAATATTTGAGGTGGTCGTTACTGAGGACTGTGTGAGAAACGGCACCCTGCCTGAGGTGTATCGGGATCCCGAGCGGCCCAAGCGTCCACGACTGGGCGCAGCCTCCTTGAAAGGCGAGCTGGGCGGATTGTCCAGCGGAAAGCACGGGAACGTATCGTAACATAAGGGCGGATCCGCGCAAGGGTGCTTTCAAGCTCCTCTTGTAGCAGATAGCTGATTAGGAAGCGTCAGGCGGAGGGGGTGATCTCTCCGCCTGTTTTCTCCGGAAAGGATGTGAACGCAATGACCGAAGAAATGAAATATACAACCATGCCGGCGCTGGCTCTGCGCGGACTTACTGTCTATCCCCGCATGATTATCCACTTTGATGTGGGAAGGGAAGCCTCTATGCAGGCTTTGGAAGAGGCCATGACTTCCAATCAGCCCATCTTTTTGGTAGCCCAGAAAGATATGAGGGTGGAGCTGCCCGGTCAAAAGGATCTGTTTACCATGGGGACCGTCTCCAATGTGCGACAGATCCTGCGCCTGCCTGGAAAATCCATCCGTGTGATGGTGGAGGGAATCTCCCGGGGGCGGCTCGTTACCATTTCTCAGCAAAATCCTTATCTCCTAGCGGAGGTAGAGGAAATTGAGACTCTAACGGAACGGGTGACAGTCCGAGGTGAAGCGCTGGTGCGCCGCGCCTATGAGCTTTTTGAGCGCTATGGCGAACTATCTCCCAGAATGTCCTCAGATGCGCTCCTAAACGTGATGTCCAGCGAGGATCCGGGCTATATCGCTGATTTTATTGCACAGAACATCATCATGCGGGTGGCGGATAAACAAGCCATTCTAGATGAAGTGCGATCCATTCCCCGACTGAACAAGCTCATCCGGATGCTCCACCGAGAGGTAGAAATCCTGGAAATGGAGCAGGAAATTCAGACACAGGTGCAGGATAATCTCTCCCAAAGCCAGCGTGACATGGTGCTGCGTGAGCAACTGAAGGTGATCCAGCGTGAGCTGGGTGAAGGTGACCGGGGCGACAGCGAAACCCACCGCTATCGGGAGAAAGTCTATGCCGCCAAGCTACCCAAAGAGGTGGAGGAAAAGCTTCTCAAGGAGATCTCCCATCTGGAGCGGCAGTCTTTTGGCTCTGCCGAGGGTGCCGTGATCCGCAACTATCTGGATATTTGCCTGGAGCTGCCCTGGAGCAAGAAGACCAGGGAACGGATTAACGTTGAGTCGGCGCGGAAGAGAGCAGGAGCATTTCGGTCTGGAAAAGGTGAAAGAGCGTATTTTGGAATTTCTGGCGGTGAAGCAACTGGCCCCTGACCTCAAGGGACAGATTCTCTGCCTGGTGGGTCCTCCCGGCGTAGGTAAGACTTCTGTGGCCATGTCTATGGCCCACGCTCTTAACCGAAAGCTAGCCCGGATTTCTCTGGGTGGTGTCCATGACGAGGCGGAGATCCGCGGTCATCGCAAAACCTATGTGGGAGCCATGCCCGGGCGGATCATTGCCGCCATGCGGCAGGCGGGGAGCAAAAATCCCCTGCTGCTTCTGGACGAGATCGACAAAATGGGGATGGACCACCGGGGCGATCCCGCGGCGGCGCTCCTTGAGGTTCTGGACGGCGAGCAGAACAGCACCTTCCGGGATCACTTTATCGAACTGCCATTTGATTTGTCCGATGTGCTGTTTGTCACCACAGCAAACACACTGGACACCATCCCCAGACCTCTTAGGGACCGGATGGAAATCATCGAGCTCTCCAGCTACACTGACGAGGAAAAGGTACAGATTGCCAAGCGGCATCTGCTCCCCCGTGAGATTCAGCGGCATGGCCTCAATAAGCGGCAAGTGAGCCTCACCGACGACGCCTTGCGGGAGATTATTGTCTCCTACACCCGGGAATCGGGTGTCCGCTTGCTGGAGCGGAAGCTGGGGGATGTGTGCCGCAAGGCGGCCATGCAGATTGTCTCCAAGAAAACCAAGAGTGTCCGGGTTACGGGGGACAACGTGGAGGAATTTTTGGGTGTTCGCCGGTATCATCCGGAAAAGAACGGCAAGGAGAGCCGGATCGGTGTGGTAAACGGTCTTGCTTGGACCAGCGTGGGAGGCACCCTGCTGGAGGTAGAGGTCAACGTCCTGCCCGGCGGTGGTAAAGTAGAGCTCACCGGCAATCTGGGAGATGTGATGAAGGAGTCCGCCATGGCGGCCCGCTCCTACATCCGCAGCAGGGCCAATCGGCTGGGTATTCCGGTGGACTTCTATAAGGATCGGGACATTCATGTCCACTTTCCTGAAGGAGCGGTGCCTAAGGATGGGCCCTCCGCTGGTATCACTATGGCGGTGGCCATGGTGTCCGCCCTGACAGAAACCCCTGTGCGGGGCGATGTGGCCATGACTGGCGAAGTGTCCCTGCGGGGGCGTGTGCTGCCCATCGGCGGCCTGCGGGAAAAGTCCATGGCGGCCCTGCGGAACGGCATCCACACGGTGATTATCCCTGCAGAGAATGAAAAAGATTTGCAAGAGATTGACCAGACGGTACGGTCAGCTCTCCAATTCATCCCCGTGGAGCACGTGGATCAGGTGCTGGCCTGCGCACTGGAACAGTCGCCGCTGGTGGCAGATGAGATAGCTCCACTGCCGGAGGATACCGGCAAAGCCGGTAGAAGCCGGCTCAACCTGCGGCAATAAAGAGATAGAGAGGAGCCGGTGTCATGGAGCTGAATGTGCAGAAGGCGGAGTTTATCCGCTCGGCGGCTAAAAGGGAGGATTTCCCCCGGGATACCCTGCCCCAGGTGGTTTTTTCCGGGCGATCCAACGTGGGCAAGTCTTCGGTAATCAACCGTTTGCTGAACCGGAAAAATCTGGCCCGGGTGGGCTCAGCACCGGGTAAGACCACCCATATCAACTATTTTCTCATTGATGAAAAGCTCTACTTGGTTGATCTGCCGGGTTACGGCTACGCAAAAGTGTCCAAGACAGAGCGCGCCCGTTGGGGACAGCTCATCGAGACCTGGTTTGCGGATACGTCCCTGATGACCCTGGGGGTAATGCTGGTTGATATCCGGCACAAACCAACAGCGGATGACTGCATCATGGCGGAGTGGTTCAAGGCCAGTGGAAAGCCATTTTTGATTGCGGCGAATAAGCAGGATAAGATCAAAAAAAGCGAATTGATTCCCAACACTCAACGCATCCGGGAAACTTTGGGCCTGCCGGAAGAAACCTTAGTGATTCCCTTTTCTGCGGAGAAAGGTGTGGGGCGTGAAGAGCTTCTGGAACAGATTATTACCCATATGGCATAAGAAAAGGTCGGGGAGTATATCCCCGGCTTTTGCTTTGCGCTTATCCCTTGCCACTGAAGGAAACATTTGTTATAATAATTAATTATGATATTCTTGGAAGGAGCGGAAGTGTTGACAGAGCTTATGACAATGATGGACTGGGGCGGCCTTGCGTCTCTGATGATCAAAATCGCGGCAATCATGCTCTGTGTGGTGGTTCATGAGATGAGCCATGGCTATGCGGCCTATCTACTGGGAGATCCTACGGCAAAGGCCGGGCATCGCCTGTCTCTCAACCCCCTCCGCCATATTGATCCCTTTGGGCTTTTGATGATGTTTGTGGTAGGCTTCGGCTGGGCAAAGCCCGTGCCGGTGGATCCCAGCTATTTCAGAAAGCCCAAGAGCGGCATGGCTATCACAGCTTTTGCCGGGCCGCTGTCCAATTTCATCATGGCCTTTATTGCGGCGCTGGGTCTCAACGCCGCCTATGGATACTATGCGGTAGCGGGAGCTGGCCCAAGCCTTAGCTATCTCATTGAGTTTCTCACGGTCTGTGTTGCCATGAACATCGGCCTGGGGATCTTCAATCTGATTCCCTTTCCTCCTCTCGACGGTTCCAAGATTTTTGGGATTCTGCTGCCGGAACGCACATATTTTCAGCTGATGCGCTACGAAAGCTATGGCATCCTGATTCTGATGGCGCTTTTGTGGTTCGGTTTTCTGGATGCACCGCTCTATGCAGCCAGAAGCGTTATTACCAACGTATTGTTTGAAGGCACCCAATTCATGTATACCTTTATGGTAAACTTGCTGGGTTAGGAGGCGTTATGGAGGGACCGATTTATCGACTGGAGGACGTTCTGCGGGACAAGCAGGAGGCCGGGGGGGATTTTGTGGGCCCCCTCGACCTGATCCTCCATTTGCTCAGTAAAAACAAGATCGAAATCCGGGACATTCCCGTGGCGCGGATCTTGGATCAGTACATGGAATGGGTATCCCGCCGGCAAGATTCAGACCTGGAGATTGCCAGCGAATTTATTACCATGGCTGCTCACCTGCTGTACCTCAAAACCAGGATGCTTCTTTCCGCTCAAGATGAGGAAGTGCTTTCGGAGATGGAGCAGCTCATGGCATCCCTGGAGGAGCGCCAGCGCAGCGAGAACTATCAGCGGATTAAGCTTGTTTTGGGGGAGATGGACGCTTGTTATTTGCGGGGGTGCGCCTACATCGCCAAGGCGCCAGAGCCTTTACCCTCTGGTCGCCGCTTCGATTATCGGCACATGCCTAGTGAGCTGAAGACAGCCCTGGAGCAGGTGATTTCCCGGAGCCGCCGCCGTTTGCCGCCTCCAGTATCTGCTTTCCAGGGTGTAGTGGGGCGAGAGCCCTACCCGGTGGAAAAAAAGGTGGGGGAGATTATGGACAGGCTGAGAGTTTGTCGCAGCCTTTCTCTGGTTATGCTTTGGCGGGAGAGTCAGAGCCGTTCTGAGATGGTGGCGGTGTTCATCGCTGTTCTTGAGCTTTGCCGCACCGGACAGTTTTATCTGACGGAGGAGCTGGAGGATGCAACCCTCTGTCTGGCGGAAGACCGGGATCTGGCGTAACACGAGAGAATGCGGAGGAATTGCATGGAATGGTCACAGCTCCACGGGGCAATTGAAAGTCTATTGTTTGCTGCGGGAAACCCAGTTTCCCTAGAGCGCCTTTGCCACCTCGTAGGAGAGGAACCTGAAGCGGTGGAGACCGCCCTAGATGATTTGCGGGACGAGTATCAGTTTGGACAGCGGGGTTTGCGGCTAGTCAAATTGGGAGATAGCTATCAAATGACCTCCGCACCGGAATACGCCCCCCTAATTCGGGACATGATGGAAAAGAGAAAACCAGATCGCCTGTCCCAGGCGGCTCTGGAGGTGATGTCTATTCTGGCCTACTATCAGCCTGTTACCCGAGCTTATATTGAGCAGGTAAGAGGTGTGGACAGCGCCTATACCCTAGGGCTGCTACTTGATCGGGATCTTGTGGAGGAATGTGGAAGACTGGAGGTGCCCGGACGGCCCATCCTGTATCGAACCACCCAGACCTTTCTGCGGTCCTTTGGTCTAAACAGTCTGGAGGATTTGCCGGAACTGCCAATTGCGGAACCGCTCGAGTCACCGGGCGGAAAGGTGGCCTTGGTTCAGGAAACGAAGGGGGAATAAGCTTGAAGGGGTTGATGATTACAGGGGCCGTTGTACTGGCACTTCTGCTCCTGTCTCAGATCCGCCTGTGGGCCCTGGCGGCATATACCTCTGCGGGAGCGCTGCTCAGGGCTGGGATTGGCCCTTTGGGCATCACCCTATATCATGCTGCCCTACCCCCATCGGATAAAAAAGCAAAGAGAGCGGCCAGAAGGGCGGCGAAGAAGACCGCCCGAAAAGAACGCAAAAGACCGGTCAAAGAGGCAGAGATCAAAGAAAGAGGCGCCGCCCTGGAGCTGTTTTGGGAGCTACTAGACATGTTTCTAGAGGTAGGCAGCCGGTTCAAGAGAAAATTGTGCATTGATTTGTTCCAGGTGCGACTAACTTGGGGCGCCGCAGATCCGGCGGATGCCGCTATAGGATATGGGCGGGCCCAGGGGGTGCTGCACACCATTCTGCCCCTGTTGGAGGTGAACTTTCAGGTGAAAGAAACCGCGGCAACTGTCGATATTGATTACACCTTAGAGAAGCCCACGGTATACGTCAAAGTCATGTGCTCCCTGACGCTGATGCAGGCTGCCACCCTAGGGGTTTACGCAGGGCGAAAAGCCTTGGAAGGTTACCTGCGCCATAAACGAAATCATAAACCAAAGAAAGAAAAGGCGGTGCGATAATATGGATAAGTCCCATCCCATTAATGACCTGATGGCTACCACCATTGAAAAAATTCGCGAGCTGACAGATGCCAATACCGTGGTAGGTGAGCCCATTCGGGAAGGAGAAATTACACTGATTCCCATTTCAAAGGTTTCCTTCGGCTTCTCCACCGCTGGTTCTGAATTTGGCCTTAAAAACGCAAGACCGGATCAGGGTACTGCCTTTGGTGGCGGTGGCGGTGCCGGGGTGAAAATTGTTCCGGTAGCCTTTCTGGTGATCACCGGCACCTCTGTGAAGATGCTGCCTATGGCTATTCCATCGGACAGCACGGCGGACCGGGCACTGGATTTGGTGCCTGAGCTGCTGGATAAGCTCTCTATTTTTTTAGAAAAAAAGAAGAAGGAAAAGGAATCGGAAGGTGACCTATTTCAGGGATAAGGGCAGAAGAATCGCTTCATAATAAAGGTTACTGACCTTGAAGCATGGAGTGATTGCCTTTTGAAATTCTGTAAACGTCTCGTCGCCGTATGTTTGCTGATCGCTTTTCTGTTGCCGTTTTCCGTTTTGGCGGAGGGGCCTAAGGTAGCGGCTTCCTCGGCGATTCTAGTGGATTACGACAGCGGGCGGATTCTTTATGAGCAGAATCCCCATGAGAAGCGGCTTATTGCCAGTATCACCAAGTTAATGACGGCGCTGGTGGCGGTGGAGTCCCACCCAGACCTTACGCAAGAGGTGGAAGTAAAGCCCGAATGGACCGGAGCGGAGGGATCCTCCCTTTACCTCAAGGCCGGAGAAGTCTGGCGCTTGGAGACACTGCTATATGGATTGCTCCTCCATTCCGGAAACGACGCAGCCATTGCCATTGCCGGCTTTTGTGCCGGGGATGAGACGCGATTCGTCAGCTGGATGAATCGTAGGGCACAGGATTTGGGGATGACAAGTACACGGTTCCAGAACCCAAACGGACTCAATCATGAGGAACACTATTCCACCGCGGCTGATATGGCGAAGCTGGCGGCGGCCTGCCTGAGAAACGAGGCAGTGGCCCGGATTGTGGCGACAAAATCCATTGCCGTAGAGGGAAGAACCTTTCAAAATCATAATAAGCTGCTTTGGCAGTATGAGGGCTGCATTGGAATGAAGACAGGCTATACCCAGATGGCGGGGCGGACTCTGGTGTCTGCGGCCCGGCGGGACGGGCAGACCTTAATCGTGGTAACCCTCAATGACCCAGACGACTGGAAGGATCATAAAACACTTTATGATTACGGCTTCACGGCTTACCCGAAGCATTGCTTCTATGAGGCGGGGCAGACCTTAACCCTGCTCCCAGTAGAAGGTAGCCTGCTCCGCTCCGTGGCGGTCAATGTAATGAATGAGGTGAGTTATCCCTTCACAGAAGAGGAAGTGGAGGAGGCAGAGATTACCGTCTCTTTGCCCAAGACTGTGAAAGCGCCGGTCCAGGAGGGCGCTATCGCGGGAGAAGTGAGCCTTTCCCTAAACGGAAAGATTCTGTCAAAGAGTTATCTTCTCTATGGGGCCTCCATCCGGCGGGATGCGGTAGTAGATAATGAGGGCATTCGCCATTTATTAGAGTTGTTTAGAAACAAAGAAAAAAACACATTTCTCCAGGAAGTGTTGGAGGGTGAATAAGAGAGAAGGCGGCCCTGCCGCTTTCTTTCTGCGTTAGGGAGTACATCATGGAAGAACGACTGCAAAAAATATTGTCTCAGGCGGGGATATGCTCCCGGCGTCGGGCAGAGGAATATCTGACACAGGGGCGGGTCTGGGTCAACGGTGCGCCGGCTGCCTTGGGGGATAAGGCTGTGCTGGGGCAAGATCTGATTACCCTAGACGGGGTGCCAGTGGCGCCGCTAGAGAAGAAGACGTATCTGATGCTTAATAAGCCCCGGGGCTATGTCAGCACCCTGTCTGACGAGCAGGGGCGAAAAACGGTGGCGAATCTGGTAGAGGACTGCGGGGTACGGGTTTGGCCGGTGGGTAGGCTGGATATGGACTCGGAGGGCCTGCTGATCCTCTGCAATGACGGAGCTTTGACCAACGGGCTTCTTCACCCCAGCCATATGGTGGAAAAGGAATATCACGTGAGAGTGCAGGGGGATGTGGCTGCCGCCATACCGGTGCTCACTGCTCCCATGATGTTGGACGGGGATGCGTTTCTTCCTGCCCGTGTGCGCATTCTCCGGGAAGAGGGAGAGACCGCATTGGTGTCCATGGTGATCCGTGAAGGAAAGAACCGGCAGATCAGACGCATGTGCGCGCAGGGAGGATTGCGGGTTCTTCGCCTAAAACGGGTGCGAGAGGGCAAATTGATGTTAGACCCTTCGCTTCAGACAGGGCGGTGGCGGTTTCTGCATGAAAAAGAGATTCTGGTTTTGCAAGACGCGAAGAACTGAAAGTTTTGAACTTTTAACTTGCACTTTTGCTTGTAACAAGCTATGATTGATGAAAATAGTATTACAAGTCCCATGCAGGACATAAGGAGGATTGCTAGTGAAAAAGGACGTTCTATCCCTCATCAATCAGCGTATGAGCAGCTTTTCTAAGGGTCAGAAATTGATTGCCCATTATATTTTAAACTCGTACGATAAGGCTGCCTTTATGACCGCTAACAAGTTAGGGAAAACAGCCAATGTCAGCGAATCCACAGTGGTGCGTTTTGCGGCGGAACTTGGCTTTTCCGGCTATCCTGCCATGCAGAAAGCACTGCAGGAAATGATTCGAAACAAACTGACTTCTATACAGCGGATGGAGGTTTCGAATGACCTGATCGGCAGTCAGGATATTGTTTCCATGGTGATGCAGTCGGATATGGAAAAGATCCGGATTACTATGGAGCAGATGGATCGGGATAGTTTTGAAGCCAGTGTTCAGGCGATTATAGATGCCAAACGGATCTATGTACTGGGCGTTCGTTCTGCTAGCGGGCTAGCAGAATTTCTGTCCTTTTACTTCCGTCTGATTTTTGATAATGTCATTCATGTGGGCGGCACCGCCACCATCTTTGAGCAGATTGGACGCATCGGTGAGGGCGACGTGATCATCGGACTCAGTTTCCCCCGCTACTCCCAGAGAACGGTGAAGGCCATGCGTTTCTCTCGGGAACAGGGGGCAACGGTTATTGCCATTACCGACAGTGAAGACTCTTCTGTAGCGAAGTCGGCCCATCATCTTTTGTTGGCACAAAGTGACATGGCATCCTTTGTAGATTCCCTGGTGGGCCCTCTGAGCATGATCAACGCCCTGCTGGTGACCATTGCCCGGCGGCGGTCAGATGAAGTTTCCAAGACCTTGGAGAACCTGGAAAAAATATGGTCGGAAGACGCGGTCTTCGTCAACCCGGAGGATGATTTGTAATGGCGCAGGCCACTGTGGTAGTAATCGGCGGCGGAGCGGCTGGAATGATGGCTGCGCTGGGCGCTCGGGAAAAGGGTGCTTCGGTGATCCTTTTAGAACCAAACGAAAAATTAGGCCGGAAGCTGTATATTACAGGGAAGGGCCGCTGCAATCTGACCAATGACTGTTCGCCGCAGGAGGTTTTGCAGCATGTACCACATAATAGCCGCTTTCTAAACAGTGCGGTAAACCGATTTCCGCCCTCTGCGGTCAAAGAGTACTTCGAGAGCTTGGGCGTACCCCTAAAAACCGAACGGGGCGGACGCGTTTTTCCTCGCTCTGACAAGTCGGCGGACGTCATTGATGCCCTGTTTTTTACATTAAAACGCAGACAAGTGAAGTTATTGCACCGTCGGGCTATTCGTCTTGTTACAGAAAATGGAAGTCTGAGTGGTGTGGAGACCGATGATGGCGAGATTATCCCCTGCACAGCGGCGGTGTTGGCCACTGGCGGGATTTCCTATCCTCTTACTGGCTCCACGGGAGACGGGTTTCGGCTGGCGGAGACCTTGGACCACACCATCATGCCCCTGCGTGGTTCGTTGGTTCCTCTTGAGGAGGAGGGCGAACTGTGCAGCCGTTTGCAGGGCCTTTCCCTGCGTAATGTAGTATTTACGGTGAAGGATCAGAAGCGAAAAGTGATATTTCAGGAGCAAGGAGAGCTTCTGTTTACCCATTTTGGCTTATCAGGGCCTTTGGTGCTCAGCGCCAGCGCCCATATGCGGGATTTCCAGGGAAATCAGTATCGAGGGCTCATTGATTTAAAGCCGGCATTAGATCCGGAGCAGCTGGATGCGCGTCTATTACGAGAGTTTGCCGGACAGTCGAACAAGGCGATCCATAATGTGCTGGAGGGAGTGCTACCCCGAAGCATGATCTCTCTCGTGCTGGAACTCTGCGATATTGCCGGGGAGACCCAGGCCAATGCGGTGACGAAGAAGGCGAGACGTCGTCTGGTGGAGCTGCTCAAGGGTTTTCCCATTGCCATCCGTGGGCCACGTCCGGCGGCGGAGGCTATCGTCACCGCCGGTGGCGTGAAGACGGGGGAGATTGAGCCGGGCACCATGATGTCAAAAAAGGTGCCGGGGCTGTTCTTTGCCGGAGAAATCATTGACGTGGACGCCTATACTGGCGGGTTTAATCTGCAGATTGCCTGGTGCACCGGAAAGACGGCTGGGGAGAGCGCCGCAGCATATTGCCGGAAGGAGTGAGTGACTTGGCGACAAGGAGCATTGCTATTGACGGCCCGGCAGGGGCGGGGAAAAGCACCTTGGCGAAAAGCCTGGCAAAGGAGCTAGGCTTTCTCTATGTGGATACGGGTGCTATATACCGCACTGTGGGCTTATATGCGGAAAAGTGTGGCAAGGATGCAGGAAACCCACAGGAGGTTGTTCCCCTGCTAAAAGAAATCAGCCTTCGCCTGACCCACGAGGCAGACGGGATGCAGCATATGTATCTTCAGGGGGAGGATGTGACGGAGGAGATCCGTCAGAATCGGGTATCCCGCTATGCTTCTCAGGTTTCGGCCATGCCCGAGGTTCGGGCGTTTCTACTGGAAATGCAGCGCAGTCTGGCTAGGGAGCACAACGTGGTGATGGACGGACGTGACATCGGCACTGTGGTGCTGCCACAGGCAGATCTGAAGATCTTTCTGACAGCATCGGCCCAGCAACGTGCCAAGAGACGGCACGGAGAGCTCTCTATGAATGGCGGTCATGTGCCATTCCAGCAGGTACTGGAGGAGATTCTGGTCAGGGATGAGGTGGATCGCACCCGGGAGATTGCACCCCTCTATCAGGCAGAGGACGCAGTGCTGTTGGATACCTCCGAACTTAACCTGGAGGAAAGTTTACAGGCCATGAGATCCATGGTAAAGGAGTCATTGCATCTATGAATCGGGTTTATCGGTTAATTTATGCCATTGCCTGGCCTTTTTTCAATCTGTTTCATCCTTGCCGGGTTATTGGCAGAGAGCGGATCCCCGAGGGGGGGGCACTACTCTGCCCCAACCATACCCGCAATGCCGATCCTCTCTTGGTGGTATTTGCCATGGGGCAGGGAAGAGGTCCCCAGATAATGGCCAAGGAGGAGCTGCGGAAGGTTCCCTTAGTTGGTTATGTTCTCCATAAAATGGGGCTGATTTTTGTGAAACGGGGCGCTTCGGATATCTCTGCGATACGGTCGGCACTGAAAACCCTGAAGGAGGGGCGTAAGCTTCTTATTTTCCCCGAGGGCACCCGCCATGAGGAGACCGGCGAGGGAAAGACCGGGGCGGCCATGATTGCCATCCGGGCTGGGGTGCCTATCCTGCCTATGTACATCCCGGCAAAAAAGCTGTGGTTCCGGCGGACGCCTGTGGTATTCGGTGAGCCGTTTATCCCCTTCACAGAGGATCGTAAGCCCACCGTTGAAGACTATCGGGCCGCTACTGTAGAGCTGATGGCCCGGATCAATAGTCTGGAGGAACAGGCAAAATGAGAAAGGTCTATCTGGCAAAAAGTGCAGGCTTTTGCTTCGGAGTGAAGCGAGCGGTGCGTCTGGCAGAGGATGCTGCGATTCGGGGCGGACCATGGGTCATGCTTGGGCCGGTGATCCATAACGACGATGTGATCGGCCGTTTAGGGGAGCAAGGGGTTGCCTGTGTAGACCTGGTGGAAGAGGTTCCGCCAGGTGCCGGCGTGATCATTCGTTCCCATGGTGAGGGCCGTCGAGTGCATGAACAGCTGGAGGCGCTAGGATGCCGGATTGTTGACGCCACTTGTCCCAAAGTCTCAAAAATTCACCGAATAGTCGAGGAGTCCTCTCGGCGGGGGCGGCGAATCCTCATCATCGGCATGGAGGACCATCCGGAGATTTTAGCCATCGCGGGCTGGTGTCATCAGGCAAATGTGTTCAGAAATGCTGAGGAGCTAGAGGCATTCCTGGAGGAAAATTCGGAGGTAAAAAGCCAGCCTTTGACCATGGTTTGCCAAACCACTTTTTCCCGCGAGATTTGGAATCCATGTGTAGAAAAACTAAAAAAAGAGTGTACAAACACGGAAATATTTGATACAATATGCGAAGCTACGTGTAAGCGGCAATCAGAGGCACTATGTTTGGCGGAGCAATGCGATGCAATGCTTATTATCGGTGACC
>JAGFXS010000026.1 GCA_017861415.1 Bacillota bacterium | reverse complement strand
TGGTGCAGCGGACTTTCTGCCCTGTTTACCCTGTTGGTGCTGGGACACCCGCTCAGCGCGTTGACCTCCTTTGTGCTGGCCCCCTTTTCTGTCCTCAATCCCTTAGTGGCAGTGGGCTGGTTCTCTGGGCTGGTGCAGGCCGCCATCCAAAAGCCTACAGTCCACGATCTTCAGAATATTCATGACGACATCGCCAATTTGCGAGGTCTACTGCGTAACAAGGCCTTGAAGGTTTTGCTCGTAGTGATCTTCGCCAACATCGGCAGCACCCTGGGCACCTTCATTGCCGGGGCCGATATCATCCGCAATCTATTTTAGTTTTTGACAGGAGGTGTATCCCGTGTATTTTGATTGGACCTATATCGTCTTTGTCCTGCCTGCCTTTCTCTTCGCTCTTTGGGCCCAGCACCGGGTAAACGCCACCTTTGCCCGGTTTCAGCACCAGATCTCCCGCCGGGGCGTCACCGGCGCCCAGGCCGCCCGGCATATTTTGGACAGCAACGGCCTTCGCCACATTGCCATTGATCGAATACAGGGGCGCCTCAGTGATCACTATAGTCCACAAGACCAGGTGATCCGCCTGTCCGAGGGCGTGTACCACAGCACTTCTACTGCCGCCATCGGGGTGGCGGCCCACGAGGCAGGCCACGCCCTTCAGTATGCCGACAACTATGCCCCCATCAGGGTTAGAAACGCCATCCTGCCCGTTACCAACATCGGCTCCAAGCTGGCCTTTCCTTTGTTCATCGTCGGCCTCTTTGGCTCCGGTGTTTCCTACTACTTCATCTGGGTAGCCTATGCGGGGTTGGCAGGCTTCGGCCTCTGCGTCATCTTCCAGCTGCTGACGCTTCCAGCGGAGTTTAACGCCAGCAAGCGGGCCCTGGCGGCCATTGAGGGCTACAACTTCCTGAATGCGGAAGAGCTGGACGGGGCCAGAAGGGTGCTCTCCGCTGCCGCCCTGACCTATGTGGCGGCCCTGGCAGTCTCCTTGTCCTACTTCCTCCATTACGCCTCGCTACTGAACCGTCGTCAATGAGATCACCTTTACACAAAAACGCCCGCCGGCATAGCCGGGGGGCGTTTAATTATATTATATTAAAGAATTCCCGTATGCTCCAGAAGGATCTTAACTCCTATGAGAATCAGAATGATTCCGCCGCAAATTTCCGCTCTTTCCTTGAAGCGGCTGCCCACCATGGTTCCGATGGTAACACCCACAACGGAGAGTGCAAAGGTAACCAGTCCGATTAGGGTCACTGCCGGGGCAATCTGAATCTGTAGGAAGGCAAAGGAAACACCAACAGCCAGCGCGTCAATGCTAGTGGCAACGGACAATGGAAGCATAACTTTGACTTTGAGATCCGGCTCTTCCCTCAAGGGAAGACTCCTGCCGCGATGGACTTTCTCTCCGCATTCGGCCTCTTCCTCACCGGGCCAGAGGACACCCCTGATCATATTGCCCCCGATAAGCACCAGAAGGCCGAAGGCAATCCAGTGGTCGTAGGCCATGATATAGGCGGCAAACCAGCGCCCCACGAAGTAGCCGACAAGGGGCATACCTGCCTGAAACAGTCCAAACCAGGCCCCCACAACGGCGCTTTTCCGAAGCGTTACACCCGACAGGGTCACTCCTCGGCAGATGGATACGGCAAAGGCATCCATGGAGAGACCCACCGCGATGAGTAACAGCTCCAGTATTGACATGCTTACATTCCTCCCCATCCACCAACCGCAGTGCCATGTATCTCCGCTCTCACGCATACGCTTTGGCAGTGCCTCGAATTTTCAGGTAACCTTTAGTATATCGCTACCTACATATTCCTGTCAAGACACAAGCGTCTTCTTATAATAGTATGATAAAAAACAAACCCATGGTGAGTCCCAATGTACCATAAACCTTCCCCAACCGCTCTGCATCTGCCCGGGCCACCGCCAGCTGTTCCTCTAACCGAACGTGAATCTGCCCCAGCGCTTTTTCCTGACTCTCCCCATCAAAGCGGCCCAACAGTCCCCCAAGACCGTCCAGCAGGGTCAAATCCTCTTCCTTTAAGGGCAGCGTGCCCACCCGTAGGTGGCGTGACCAGATCTCTCCCAGACACTCTTCCTTTCTCTGCTGAAAAAAGGCGCAGCAATCTTGAAACCATTTTCCTGCGGGATCCCGCAGCCCCTCTCCCATGCGACCAAGCAACTCCTCCACAGGAGGCAGGGAGAAGGCCAACTCACGTTGGGCCCGCTCCACCGCCCCCACAAAGGCTCCCAGGCAGCTCACACGGCTACGTAGTCCTGCCGCATGCCATAGCCCCATAACCGTCATCCCACCCAGCACCAGGCATTTGCCGATTAACTCCATCACAGCGTGCCCATCTCCTCTCTGGTTAATATCCGATACCGCCGCTGCCCGTTTTCGATGGCAATCCAGACAAAACGGCGGAAAATCTCCCGCTTAAGGAGCGCCCTATAAACCGGCCGAAGGCGGATTTCCTCCGGAGAGGCACCGTGGGCTGTGGCCAGAAGACCCACCCCACAGCCCGCCACCTCCTCCATCGCCTGCATGTCCCCGGGGGCAGTAATTTCGTCCGCGGCCAACACCTGCGGGTTCATCCCCCGCAGAAGCATGAGTAAGGCCTCTGCCTTGGGGCAGCCGTCTAAGATATCTGTATGCTGCCCCAGATTCAACTGAGGTCTGCCCCGTACCATTCCTCCCAGTTCTCCCCGCTCGTCGGCTACCCCCACCCGGCGGGAGATACAGCCGATGCCGTCGGAGACACAACGGATGAGATCCCGCAGCAGCGTAGTTTTTCCGCCTCCGGGGGGAGAAAAGATGAGCGTACTCTGAAAGCTGTCCCCCTGAAACAGCTGCGGAATCAGGGGCCGGGCGACAGAGGGCACCTCATGACAAAATCGTATGGCCAGGGAGGAAATATTCCGATAGTTCACCAGCTCTCCCTTTCGCAGCGCCACGCTGCCGCAGATGCCGATACGATGTCCACCCTCCACCGCCAGAAAGCCCTGGCGGAACTGCTCCAGCACAGCATGGATGGAGCCTTGCCCTGCCGATTCCAGCACCCAGTGAAGATCCCGGGCAGTCACCGGACGCTGAGCCCATTGGGGTAGGGTCCACTCCCGTCCGGCAGTCACAGCCCAGAGGGGCTGTCCCTCTCGCAGGCGCAGCTCCTCGATGGTATCTCGTTCTTCCGACTTTTGAAGTAGGTCCCTTAGCGACTCCGGTAACAGCTTGTACGGATTTTCCCGATGCTCTTCTCGCATGTCCATGGCAATCCCCTCCCTGACCCATGGTATGCGCTCAAAAGATTGCTTATGTCTAGAAGCTTTCCCCCTCTCCTTTCCTTGCTTTGGAGGGACCAATCCCGTATACTGGAACGAGAATGCTACCGCTAGCAGGAAGGAATATAACTTATGATCAAACGCATCCAATCCCTCTATATCGTTTTGCTGTCGGCCCTGCTGCTGGCTCTCACCGCTTGTTCTCCCCTGCCCGGCAGCTCCGCTTCGTCCGTAGAGGGAGCATTGGAGGTTCACTTTTTGGACGTGGGACAGGGGGACGCAGCGCTGCTCCTCTGTGACGGAGCGTCCATGCTCATCGACGGCGGGAATGTGGCGGATTCCAGTCTGGTGGCTGCCTATCTCAAAGCCCACGAGATCAGCCGGCTGGATTATATCGTCTGTACCCATGGCCACGAGGACCATGTGGGCGGTCTTTCCGGCGCTTTAAATACTGCCACTGTGGATACGGTATTTTCCCCGGTACAAAATTTTGATTCCAAGGCCTTTAGAGACTTTGTCCATTATACCAAGCTCCAGGGGAACACCATCACCATACCCGCTCCGGGTGATCGATTCTCTCTTGGCAGCGCCCAGGTAGAGGTTTTGGCTCCTCTGCAAGACTATGAAGATACCAACAACACCTCTATTGTTCTAAAAATTACCCACGGCTCTGTTTCCTTCCTTTTCACAGGGGATGCGGAATCTCTCTCTGAGGAGGATATGATAGAGGCGGGCCTAGATTTAAACGCCACTGTTCTTAAGGTTGGCCACCATGGAAGTAACACCTCCACCTCCTACCGGTTTTTGCGGGAGGTGCTGCCGGAATACGCGGTGATCTCTGTTGGCGAGGGAAACAGCTATGGACATCCCCACGAGGAGGTTCTCTCCCGCCTGCGGGATGCTGATGTTACCCTGTACCGCACGGATATGCAAGGACACATCATTGCCATCAGCAACGGAGAACGGGTCACCTTTACCACCCAGCGGACGGCCAAGGCCCCCACCAATCCCACCGAAAAAGCCCCCACCTCTTATTATATTGGAAATCTGCGCTCCCTGAAGGTTCACCTGCCCACCTGTACCTCTCTCCCGGCGGAGCAAAATCAGATACGCTTTGACACTTTGGACGAAGCCCTTAAGGATGGATACAGCCCCTGCTCCGCCTGTCGACCTTAGGGCCACCCTCTCAGAGAAACGAAAACCCCGGTCTGCCGCAGTACTTTGCGGTAGACCGGGGTTTGTATCATAGATAGGTAATCGGAATCCAACAAGGAAAACCCCTCTCAGCAGACAGGGTTTATGGCAGTGATTCCATATCGCTGCCCTCATGCTTGGATCGTTTCCGGTGGACAAAGCCAGTTACCCTTTCCGCCAAACTGTCCAGCACAGAGTAGTAGACCGGTGTAAAGAACAACGTGATAATTGTAGAAATGACCATGCCAAATATGGTGACTACAGCCATAGGCTGCATCAACTCGGCGCCATCGCCAATCCCTAGGGCCATGGGCACCATGGCAAGGACAGTTGTGAGGGTTGTCATCATGATGGGGCGGATACGCAGGGGACATGCCTCTAAAATGGCCTCCTCCTTTGTCTCTCCCATGAGCCTCCGCACCTTAATATAGTCCACTAGAATGATGGAGTTATTGACAACCACGCCCGACAGCATGATCAAACCAACTATGGCGATGATGGATAGATCCTGTCCAGTGACAGGCAGACCGAAGAGGGCGCCGGTAATGGCTACAGGCATGATCATCATGATCATCAAAGGCAGAAGGAAGGACTCAAACTGAGAGGCCAGGATAAAGTACACCAAGCCCAAAGCGATGGCCAGTGCCAAAAACAGATCCTTGAAGTTCTCGGACATCTCCTCATAGGAGCCGCCCGCCGTTGCGGTATAGCCTTCCGGCATGTCGTAGGCAGTCAGGATTTCATTGATCTGCTGGTTCATTCCGGTGAGATCCTCGCCGGCGATGTCGCCCACCACGTTAACCTGGCGGCTCTGGTTTTGGCGGTTGATAGTCTGGGGTGTCAGCTCCACTACCACATCTGCAACTGCAGATAAGGGAATTTGCCCTCCCGTCCCCGCAGGCAGAGGCATAGACCGCAGGGCGTCCAGGTTGGAGGCCGCTATCTCATTGCCCTGGATTACCACGTCAACGTCGTTGCCGTTCATAGTCAGGCTGGTGGCGGTGACACCGGTGAGTTCAGCACGAACTGCTCCGCCTATGGCAGCGGCACTCAGCCCGTACATGGCGGCATTCTCTCTCTTTACCTTTACTTTCACCGCGGGTGTGGCATTCTCCACTGAGCTCTTTACGTTAACCGCGTTCTCCAGCTTGGAAATCTTATCTTTTAGATCGGTGGCAATTTTTTCTAGCATTAAATAGTCGTTGCCCCGGACCTCCACTTGGATATCGCTGGTGTTGGCAGCCATGTCCGTCATGCTGTTAGAGGTCACTTCAATCTCGCAGCCAGCAACGTCCTTTAGAGAATCCCGCAGGGCTGCGGATATCTCCATACTGGAGCGATCCCGCTCTTTGACGTTGACCAGTTTCGATACTACAGTGGCTTTTTCGGGTTCCGTATAGTAATATGTATCTGTCATTTCCGGTACCGTCTTCTCGATGATACCCACCACCCGGTCGGCTGTCTGTGCAGCCTGCTCCTCTTCGGTACCCATGGGCATGGAGACGGTGATGCTCAGTTCGCCCTGATCCATCTCAGGCATGAGGATCATATTGGTATTGATACAGGACACCACGAATAGTCCCACCAAACCGGCCGAGGCCAGCATACCATAGCGGCGCTTACGAATAAACAGGGTAAGAACCTTTAGGTACCGCTGCCGCAGGTTTCCGATTAGCGCCGCAAAGGGTGGCGCCTTCTCATCATGCTCCAGCCTTCTCTGACGCGCCTTTTTCTCATCTAGAAGGAAATAGCACATTAAGGGCACTAGGGTCAGGGCGATAACCAGTGAGCTTAGTAGTAGGGCTACAATGGTCAAACAGAAATCCCGGAAGAGCATGCCAGCCAAGCCGCTGGCTAGGCCCAGCGGAAGGAAAACCGCCACTGTGGTAAAAGTGGAAGCCGTAACAGGTAAGCTGACCTCTTTTGTCCCTTTCACGCAGGCCTCGTAGCGCGAGTGCCCGTCCGCCGCATAGCGGTAGATGTTCTCCAGCACCACGATGGAGTTGTCCACAATCATGCCGACGCCCAATGCAATGCCACCCAGGCTGATCATGTTTAGTGTGATATCAAAGCCCTTCATGAAAGCAAACACTGTTAGGATACAGAAGGGCATGGATACGGCAATGGCCGCCGTGGCACCGAATCGGCGCAAGAACAGGAATACCACGGCAGATGCCAGCAGAACACCCATGATAATATTGTCCACCGCGGAGTCTGACGTGCGGAGAATATATTCGCTAGAGTCATAGACCACCAGATAGTCCATGGTGGGATGTTCCTTTTTCAAGGTTTCGAGGACATCCTTGATGTCACTGGCGGTTTCCACATCGTTTGCGTTGGCCTGCTTGTTAATAGAGAGGATCACGCAGTCCCTACCGTTGGTTTTGGCCGTAGTCTCCTGGCGCTCCTCCTCCAGAAATACTTTTGCCACCTCAGAAAGGCGAATTGAGCCGCCTGCGGGCAGGGGAATCAGCGTGTTGGCTACGTCGCTGACCGACTTAAGCTTTCCATCTGTGGTGACCGTGAGGGATTGCACGCCATTTTTCACGTCCCCGCCGGGAACCAAAATATTGGAGCCGCCTAAGTACTGGGAGAGATAGTTTATGGAGAGGTTGTAGCCTGCCAGCCGGGACGCGTCTGTCGCCACCACAATCCGGGACTTCACGCCACCCATGATCTGCACCCGGGCTACACCATCAATACGTTCTAGGGCCGGACCCACCGTTTTATCCGACATCACCTGCAGGTCACCAAGATCTTCGCCCATAAGTGCGATAGCCATCACGGGCATCAGCTCATTGATATTGAGGTTGTAGATCACCGGATCGCTGCAGCCATCAGGCAGGGTGAGCTGATCGAACTTCTCCCTAAGTTTTGTCGCCGCTACGTCCATATCCGTCCCCTCATTATACATGACGGATAAAGTCACAAGGTTTTCGCTGGAGGTAGACTGAATCTCATCCACACCGGGAATAGTGGCCACCGCAGACTCCAGTGGCCGGGTAATCAGTTCCTCCATCTCTTCGGGGCCTGCGCCGCTGTAGTAGCAGGTGATCATAGCCGCAGGATATTCGATCTCTGGGATTAAGGTCAGCTTCAAATCAAAATACATAGTCAGTCCATAAATGGCGACGAGGACAAAGGCTAAAATAGTGGTTACTCGATGCTTAATACAAAAACCGGAGATATTCATGTGTCGTTACTCCTCCGCAGTCACAATCCGTGCCTGGCCTCCCTCGGAGAGGTAGAACTGTCCTACCACCACCAAGGTCTCCCCGCCGGATAGACCCGCGGTGATCTCTGTGACACCATCGCCAATGAGGCCCGTCTCTACAGTAACACGATGGGCTATCTGCTGATCGTCCAGCGTCACCACGTACTGTCCCTCCGCACCCATCAGAATGGCTTCGGTGGGGACCACGACAGCATCCTCACGAGTATCGGTGTAGAGTGACACATCAGCAAACATGCCGCCCAGAAGCCCGGCTGTTCCCTCCGGGATACCGATGCTCACAGGATAGAGCCGGGTGGCGGGATTGGCTGAGCTAGACACCTCACGGATGGTTCCCGTACATTCCAGAGCCACAGCTCCCACGCGGATTAAAGCTTCGTCGCCAACCTTCAGTTTGGAGATGATGGACTCAGAGACGGCAATAGATACCTTCATGTCAACGGTGGAATTGATCACCGCCACGGGCATTCCCGGGGACACATAGCTATCCTTGGCTAGGGAAAGTGAGAGAATAGTGCCGGCTATGGGGGCGCGAATGACCCCATCTCCTCCCACGTTCTTCAGGGAGTCATTGATCTGATCCATGGTCGTCTGGGCGTTTTTCATGGCAATCTCCAGCTGTGCCAGCGCGGTGGTTCTGCCAGCTTTAGCCTGATCCATGGTCAGCTTGGCGTTGTCTACCTCCATCTGGGAGGCCGCGCCGATGGCAAACAGGGCCTGTGTGTCGCTGTAGTGTTTCTCCGCTTGGGCTACCTGCTGATCTAAAATCACGCTCTGATCCGTATAGCTCTGCTGAGCGGTGCGATAGCTCAGTTCTGCAATTTCATAATTGCTTTGAAATGTACTCAAATCCAGCACAGCAAGGGCATCCCCCGCCCGGACGGCGTCACCTTCCTCCACATTTACCTGTACACAGCGGGCGGACAGCGCCACAAAGACAGATTCAGTCTTCTCTCCAACCACGGTGCCGGAGATGACGTTCTCTGTGGAGATACTACCACGGGTCACCGCTTGTACTTCCACCGCCACGCCGGGATCCACAGGTTCCTCTACCACCTCTTTGTTGCCACAGCCGCTAAGAAATAGCAGTGCCATCAGGGTCAGAGCACCTGTAATCAAGCTTTTTGTTTGCATGTTATTCCTTCTTTCTGACTCCACTCCTGGGGATGCCGGAAACGCTTTGACAGGCTCCATTCATTGAAGACCAACATTTCCCGCTTATCTTAATGCATATTAAAGCAAAGCATCTTTTCTGTCAACCGGAAGCCCTGCTCCTCGGCCCCTCTGTTTCTATTGTTAACATTCTATTCACAAATTTTGGGAGTATAAAAAAACACTCCTGAATGCTAAGCTCAAGCCCTGGTTATATTTGATTTTCTTATGCTCTTGGCTTATAATTTATATAATATATAAGGTAGGCATGAGCCTGCTGCCAAATCAATCGAGGAGTTTGATCATGAATGTGAGTACCCGCATCGACTACCACCGCAGCCATCCGCTGAAGATATTTCTCTCCTATTATGTACCTCATATCCATTTGTTTCTATTGGATATGGCCTGCGCGTTTCTCATCTGTGCCATTGACCTTTCCTTCCCCTACGCCTCCAGAATGGCCATGAATACTCTGTTGCCCCAATCCATGTATCAGGCATTCTTCATGGTCATTAGCATCTTCCTTCTTGCCTATATTGGCAAAGGCCTTTTGTACCTAGTGGTTTCCTACTGGGGCCACACCTTCGGCGTTTATGTGGAGGCTGACATGCGCCGGGATTTGCTTACCCATTTGGAATCTTTAAGCTTCGGCTTCTTTGACAAGAACCGCACCGGCGCCCTGATGTCTCGAGTCACCAACGATCTTTTTGAGGTTACGGAACTAGCCCACCACGGTCCGGAGGATCTGTTCATCTCCTCCGTCACGCTGGTAGGTGCCTTCTGCATTATGTGTACCATCGAATGGCGTCTCGCCGTCTTCGTGTTTTCCGTTGTGCCTCTTTTTGTTCTTTTCACTATCTTCCAGCGACGGAAAATGCGTCATGTCAACTTGAACGTGAAGGCTGAAACCGCCCAAATAAACGCCACCATCGAGTCTAGCATCTCTGGCATGCGCACCGCCAAAGCCTTTGGCAATGAAGAGAGTGAGGTCTCCAAATTCCGGGCCGTCAACGGGCAGTTTATCAAGGCCAAGCGCCGCTACTACAAAGTAATGGCCGTTTTTCAGGGCGGGATGGAATTTTCCACCTCCATCATGCCGGTGCTGGTCATCGGCGCGGGGGGATATTTCATCATGAAGGGCACCATGGATTATGCGGACCTAGTTGCCTTTACCCTCTACGTAACCACCTTTATCACTCCCGTGAAAAAGCTGTCCAGCTTTGTGGAGCAGTATATGCAAGGTATGGCCGGTTTTACCCGCTTTTTGGAGCTGATGCGTACAAAGCCGGAAATTCAGGATAGTCCCGATGCCGTGGATTTAGAGGCAGTCCGCGGGGAGATTACTTTTGATCACGTTTCTTTCCGTTACAGCGAAGATGGCGAGGATGTCCTTCGGGATGTGACCCTCTCCATCCGCGCCGGGGAAAAGGTTGCCATTGTCGGTCCCTCCGGCGGAGGTAAAACCACCTTGTGTCAGCTAATCCCCCGGTTCTATGATGTCACCGCCGGGCAGATCTTTATGGATGGACAGGACATTCGTACCGTCACACAGAACTCTCTGCGGCGCAATGTCGGTATTGTCCAGCAGGACGTGTTCCTCTTTGCCGACAGCATTCTGGAGAATATCCGTTACGGACGGCCAGACGCCACCGATGAGGAAGTTATGGAAGCCGCCCTTCGGGCGGAGATCCACCACGACATCATGGCTATGCCCGAGGGCTACCACAGCTATGTAGGCGAGCGCGGCGTCATGCTCTCTGGCGGACAGAAGCAGCGAATCAGCATCGCTCGAGTCTTTTTAAAGGATCCTCCTGTGGTGATTCTGGATGAGGCCACCTCTGCTCTGGACAGCGTCACCGAGGCAAAAATCCAGGCTTCCTTTGATGCACTTTGTCAAGGACGCACCTCCTTGGTGATTGCTCATCGGCTCTCCACCGTCCGGGACGCTGATCGCATCGCTGTGGTAGAGCGAGAACAAATCATCGAGCAGGGCACCCACGACGCGCTCATAGAATTGGGCGGCGTTTATGCCCGGCTGGTGGATGCACAGCAGCGCATCGGGCAGCAAGATTTTGACTTGCACTGAAAAAGGAATAAAAACCAAAAAATTGGGGAATTACTTCTTGACAAGACCACCCTCCATGGGTATAATAATTCTTGTGCCCGCTGGTGCGGGTGCAATTTAGCCGGATTGTGTAATGGTAGCACGACAGACTCTGACTCTGTTTGTGAGGGTTCGAATCCTTCTCCGGCTGCCACAAAAAAGGCCTGTAGTTTAAACACTACAGGCCTTTTTTCTTGTTCATTTTTAGCACTGAATTGGTGTAAAGCAGATCACGAGCGCGCGCTTCTGGGGGCGCTCTATCTACTCCGCAGTGTGGTGACACACAACGACTACTCGGACATATTATGATGTAACATGACAATCTAGCACATGGAATACATATCCTGTGAAAGGAGGGTATCCTATGATTCAATATATTATTCAACCGGGTGATAACTTAAATAGAGTGGCGGACCAATTTGGCATTACCATGGCTGCCATAATTGCCGCAAATGCCGGATTAAATCC
>JAGFXS010000025.1 GCA_017861415.1 Bacillota bacterium | reverse complement strand
GACATATTTAAACAACGATCTCCAGCGTTCTGTTGTCTTATACACTTCCTTTGACAATCCAGAAAGACTGGGCTATTATGTAAGCAGAGCAAAAACTGACGCCAATATAGCTTTTTTTTCCAACGAAATTGAGCAAAGCGCTGCCCGATTGGCCCTCCAACGCCGTGAACCCGTGGGCATTGGCGGTGTGCCTCAAAACGGTGTTATGGCATTCTACCGCCCAATCATCACCCAGGAAAGGGTCTATGGCATTTTGGGAATCTCTTGTCAGCATGGCCCCATTGAAGAGTCTCATAAGCCTTTTATTGACCTAATTGTGGAGCAAACCGCTCAAGCTCTCCGAGTGCAAGCCCTGACCCATCAGCAGCAGGAGGCTCTGGTCATGGCAGAAACGGAAAAAAACCGCAACACCGTCCTGCGCAGTATCTCTCATGATCTGCGAACTCCCCTCACCAGCATCATTGGCTCAAGCGCAACCTTTCTAGACCACTTTCGTGAATTGCCAGACACTACCCAGGTACATCTGGTAACTGGTATACAAAGCGATGCCCAGTGGCTTATGAGCATGGTGGAAAACATTCTCTCCGTCACTCGTATCCAGCAAAACAATATGGTGATTACAAAAACTGAAGAAGCTGCCGAGGAGATCATTGCTCAGGCAGTTTCTGCATTCCGAAAACGCTACCCCGCAGCTAACATTTTGATTGAGCAGCCCAGAAATCTTCTCTTGGTACCCATGGATGCCCTCCTTATTACGCAAGTAATAAACAACCTGTTGGACAACGCCCAGCGCCATTCAGGGGATTTAACGGTGGCCGTCACCATCAAGATGCTGGAAGAAAACGGCTACGTTAAGTTTTCCATTTCCGATACCGGGCCTGGCATCCGTGCCGATTTACTTCCAGTTCTTTTTGAGATGCGGTCTGCCCAGCATCCTCAAGGAGCGGACGCCTCTCGGGGATTAGGTATTGGATTGTCTATATGCAAAACCATTATTGAAGCTCATGGAGGCTGGATTGAAGCTCAGAACCTGCCAGAGGGTGGCGCTTGCGTCTCCTTCTGGCTACCGATGTATGGAGAATAAAGTGATGGGAATAAGACCGCTCATATTAGTGGTAGAAGACGAGAGAGCTATTGCGGACTTTTTATCTGCTCAGCTATCGACAAGTCATTACCGGGTATTGACCGCCTGCACAGGTGCACAGGCCATCTCTATGGCCACGTCACACTGTCCCGATTTGGTACTGCTGGATCTGGGGCTTCCAGATCGGGATGGCCTGGAGATTCTGGCCGACATACGCACCTGGAGCGCCCTCCCTATTGTGATTGTCTCCGCTAGGAACCAGGAAGAGGATATCGTCCAAGCCTTGGATCACGGGGCAGATGATTATATTACCAAGCCCTTCAGCAATTCAGTCTTGATGGCGCGCGTCCGTACTGCCCTCCGCAAGCGTTTTGCCAATGGGGAAGGCCCCGCCCGCACAAAGCAGAGCTTTGGCGACGGTCGTCTCTCCATTGATTACGGTAAGCGATTGATCACTACGCACGAGGGGCAACTACATCTGACCCCAGTTGAATACAAAATGCTGACACTTCTTGCCCAAAATGCGGGGCAAGTTTTGACCTACTCCCTACTGCGGAAAGAGCTTTGGGGACCATACGCGGGGGACAACCGAGCCCTTAGAGTCAACATGGCGAATCTGCGGCGAAAAATTGAAGAGAACTCTGCCGATCCTCAATTCCTGTTAACGGAGATTGGCGTGGGCTACCGAATGATCGAAAGTGACGATGAAGAATTTGATTGAGTCACTATATCCAGCTTGATCTTTTCAAAAGTCAAAATTCTGGTTTTCTTGTCTTTTCTTTAAGGCAAAACTGTGGTAAATTTAAATGATGCTGATTTTTCTTTGTATACACCGCAGCTTTTTGAGATGGTCTCCGACAACTGCAAACCTTGCAATTATCAGAAATTTAATTACCTAAGATAGGTAGCTTATGGAAAGTAAGTGATGCGCCTTGGATCTTGTTTCTATTATTGGGCTGGTGTCTGGTTTCGCGGCTGTAATCGGCGCCATGTTCTTTAAAGAAGTACCTTTTTCTGTTTTTTTAAATCCAGCCGCCATTTTGGTGATCGTGTTAGGCACCATTGCCTCTGTGATGATTGCAACCCCTCCATCAGAATTGAAAAACATCGGTAAGCTTTTCGGTGTTGTGTTTGGTAAGCAACGTTTCATTACTCCTGCTACGGCTATTACCAAACTGGTGGATTATTCGAAAGCCGCACGCTCAGGCGGCCTTCTAGCGCTGGAACCCCAGATCGCCGCTGAGCAAGATACCTTTTTTGTCCGTGCACTTCAGCTTTTGGTGGACGGAACGGACAAGCGAAAGATTGAAGAGTACTTAAACGAAGACATCTATGCCATGCAGCAGCGCCATGCCGGCAATGCGCAGGTTTTTTCCCAAGCAGGCAGTTATGCCCCAACCTTGGGTGTGTTAGGTGCGGTGCTGGGTCTGATTGCAGCCCTAGGCGACTTGAGCGATATGGATCGGCTATCTCATGCCATTTCCGCCGCTTTCATTGCCACGGTGCTAGGTATTTTTACCGGTTATGTTCTCTGGCATCCTATGGCCAACAAGCTTAAAAGTAAGAGTCGCCAGGAAGTGCAGGTCCGCTCTTTGATTGTCACTGGCATCTGCAGTATTGCTGAAGGCCAAAACCCCACTATTCTGCAAGAGAATCTTCTCGGTTACCTCACCACTAAGGAACGCTTGGCGTATCAGGGAGGAAGCAAGGATGGCAAAAAAACCGCAAAAGCCCCATGAGGATCACCCGGATGAGGGTTGGCTGCTGCCCTACTCCGATATGATGACCTTACTTCTAGCCCTGTTTATCGTTATGTTCGCAGTAAGTTCTGTGGATCAGGCAAAGTTTAACTCCATGATGGAGGCAATGTATACCGCCTTTGGCGGCGATACAGCAGAGGGTATTCAGCTTCCCCTGCCCTATCCCGACGCAGACCTTCCCCTGACCGAGAAGACAGACACTGCCATCAATTCATCCCTACCGAATCTTTATCTTTCTCTGAACAGCTACGTCATTGATCAGGGTCTGCAGGATTCCATTGCGGTACAGTATTCCGGCAGCGATATTCTGGTCACCATCAAAAACGATGTGTTTTTTGCCTCAGCCAGCGCAGATCTTTCGCCCGAGATGCAGGAGCAGGCAAAAATTCTTGCCCAGCTCCTCCTTGAAAACCAAGATCCACTGCGACCCTTTGATGTGATTGTGGCCGGGCATACCGACAATGTTCCCATCAATAACGTTCAATTCCCCTCCAACTGGCATTTAAGCGCCCACCGGGCACTGAATTTTTTGGATGCCCTTTTAACAGGAAGCCAACTAGATCCCACTCATTTCAGCAGTCGGGGCTACGGAGAATATGCGCCTGTGGCCACTAATGACACCCCTGAGGGTAGACAGCAAAACCGCCGGGTGGAGCTGCTGATATCCGAACCCATCTCGCCTCAACAAGAGCAGGATCAGGCCACCACCACCGAAGGCGGTACAGCCGAGGGCGATGCGCCCTCTGAGGGTTCGGAAAGCTCCTCTAGCAAGGATGCCGAGACCTCCTCTAGTAAGGACACCGAGACCTCCTCTAGTAAGGATGCCGAAACACCCTCTAGTAAGGACACCAAGGCCTCCTCTAGCAAGGATGCCGAGACCTCCTCTAGCGATAATCCCGGCAAAAAGGGTGTAAGAACCTCTGCCCAAGATTAAGCCTTTTGTTATAATGCCACTCATCAGCATTGCTGTCTTTCTGCCGACAAGTCCTGCAAGTTCAGGACTTGTCGGCTTTCTTTTTGCTTCCTTCGAATTGGTACTTTGAACATGATTGCCATCTTTTTTTCATAATCATGTAAGGAGGTGATTACATTGAATTGCATGGAAAAAGACTTCCTCTATGCGCTGCTGGATCGCTTAGTCTCCCTGGACCTAATCCCGGAAGCCGTCTGCTTCTCGGCAAAGACAGCTGTGTCAGCCAAGACGGCACTGCCGAAGTTGCTGGAAGATTTGCCCCGTGTACCAAAGGAGGTCCCCAGCCATGGATCTTCGCAGTATTCGGGCTGAACTGCGGCAGGGGCGCTCCATTTATGATCTCCCCCTCCGGGTTACCTTCTATGCCAGAGTATCCACAGAGTCTGAAGAACAATACAGCAGTCTGGAACACCAAATTCAGTATTATACGGAACTGATCTGCGGCAGGCCACATTGGACCTTTGTTCCGGGGTACATAGACCAGGGCATCAGCGGAACCAGTACCAAGCGGCGGGACAGCTTCCTACGGATGATTGCCGATGGCAAGGCCGGCCTTTTTGACTTCATTATCACCAAAGAAATCTCTCGTTTTTCTCGCAGCACCCTGGACAGCATTCAGTACACCCAGGAGCTATTGGAGCATCACGTGGGGGTACTCTTTCAGAACGACAACATCAACACCCTAGACACCGACAGCGAATTTCGGCTGGTTGTCATGGCCGGCGTGGCCCAGGACGAGGTGAGAAAACTCTCTGAACGCCTGAAGTTTGGCTTCCGCCAATCCATTCGTAACGGACGGGTGCTGGGTAATGATACTCTATGGGGCTACGAAAAGCAAAATTGCAAGCTCACTATCCACCCAGAGGAAGCCCAGATAGTCCGTCTTATTTTTGATCTTTATGCCAATCAGGGTCTTGGTCTGCGCCGTCTCTCCCAGCATCTCTACGGGCTGGGCTACACCAGTAGGCGGGGCAATGCCTTCAATGTGTTAACACTACGGAATATCCTTACAAACCCCAAATACAAGGGCTGGTACTGCGGCAACAAGACCCAATCTTTGGATTACCGGAGTAAGAAAAAGCTTTTTTTGGATGAGGGCGAGTGGGTTACCTATCCCGACCCTTCCATACCCGCTATTGTTCCGGAAGAACTCTGGAACCGCGCCAATGCTCTCTATAAAACCCGCAGTGCGGAGATGAAGCGTCACCAAACAACTGCTACCTTCCACAATCGCTATCCTTACAGTGGGAAGCTTGTCTGTGAAGCCCACGGGGCCAGCTATTACAGACACCTGCTGTCCAGTGGCCGTGGAAGCCGCGAGGTCTGGCAGTGCAGTGTCTATCGCAAGCGGGGTCGTGCAGCCTGCTCTGCCCCTCAGCTGGCTACCGAGGAGCTGGATGCTATCATGGCTGGCTTGTTTGTGAAACTATCCCCCCGTACTGAATCTATTATAGAGCTGCTGCTTCCTCTCATTCGGAAGGCGTCATTTGAGACGTCGCCCCGAGAGGACCCCAAACGGCTGGAAGCCGCTATTGGGCAATTGCATGCAAAAAAAGACCGTCTGTTAGAGCTAAGCCTGGGTGGGGACATCCGTACAGATGAGTTTAGGCGGCGCAATGAGGGATTTAATCAGCAGATTGCCGAGCTGGAGCAGCGCCTGATCTGTTATCGGGAAGCTGAGCCCTCCACAACCGGTTCCTCGGAGCATTTGGCCAAGATAGAGACTACTATACGCCGGGAATTGGATGGTGCTCTCAGCATTCATCCTGCTCTGGCGGTCACTGTTCTGGATCATATGATTGTCAAAGAGGTTAGTACCAAGGAGCATGTCCAACTAGATGTATTTCTTCGAAACGGATATTTTACCGAAGTTCATCTTCTGCGAGAGAAAAACTCTTTCCGCTTACTCTTTTCTTAATGATATGGGCCACCAAACGCAAATTGTGCTCAATGAGCTTGTTCCTCGCCTCCATATCGCCCTGCGCTACTTTTTCCAGGCATTCCCGTTCTTCCTCCGCCCGTAGGGGGCGGGGAAAGGATCCGTTATTGCCCAGCCTTAAAGAAAAAAACAGACTGTTCATGAGTAACATTATCCATGCTGTGAGCATAATTGCACACCCCCTGCGCCATTCTATTCCTGGGTTGCCTGTCTCTATTTCCGCCTGCTTGTCCTATTTTTCCCATCTTGCGACTTGTGCCGCCCCGTCCCATATGCTACACTGAGCCTAAGGGTAACCTAATGATAAAAGGAGTGATCCTCATGTCCACTACGTTTGGTTTTATTGGTACTGGCAATATGGGCAGTGCCCTGGCAAAGGCTGCCGTTAAAATTCTGCCCCCCTCCGAAGTCATCCTCACCGACCATTTCCAGGAAAAGGCCGAGACCCTTGCTCAAGAGCTCGGCTGCCGGGCCGACAAGCAGGAGGCTGTTATTTTAGAAAGCCAGTTTCTCTTTTTGGGGGTCAAACCCCACATGATGGCCGGACTCCTACGAGATCTTGCTGCTATCTTGCAGCGCCGCAGCAACCCACCGGTTTTAGTGTCCATGGCCGCGGGTCTAACCATTGCCCAACTGGAGGAAATGTCCGGCGGGATCTGCCCTGTCATCCGCATCATGCCCAACACCCCTGTCTCCTTAGGGGCTGGGGTCATCCTCTATGCTCGCAGCGGCACTGTGACTCAAGAGCAGCTTGGCGCTTTCCTCGCTGGCATGTCCGGAGCGGGTGGTCTATATCCTCTTGACGAAAGTCTCATTGATGCGGGCACTTCCGTCTCCGGCTGTGGCCCCGCCTTCACCTATCTTTTTATTGACGCATTGGCGGACGGTGGCGTGGCCTGCGGCCTCTCTCGGACCGACGCAGTTAACTTTGCCGCACAGACTGTACTGGGCGCCGCCCAGATGGTTCTGGTAAGCGGGAAGCATCCTGAACAGCTCAAAAACGAGGTGTGTAGTCCCGGTGGTAGCACCATCCAGGGAGTGCGGACGTTGGAGCGGCACAGTCTGCGCAGTGCATGCATGGAAGCTGTGGTCGCCGCCTTTGAAAAGAACATCGCTTTAGGCAAAGGCTAACGTTATTCTCTGTCATCTTTGCATCTAAAAAGCCCCGGAGAGACCGCTTCATCTCTCCGGGGCTGCGTTTATATATGACTTTACTGATTCTTTTATCGGAAGAACACAAAGAAAGCCGAATAACTGACCAAAGATACAATAATTCCTGCCGCCAGCACCCCTAAGGTGATGGCCAGGAGCGCATTTCGCATGCGGATATCCAAGAAAGCCGCCACCAGTGCGCCGGTCCAAGCACCAGTCCCTGGAAGAGGGATTGCCACCAGAATAAACAGGCCCAAGGTTTTATACCGGTTTACCTTGCGTCCCTTCAAGTGGGCCCGTCGCTCCATTCGCTCAATAAAAGTCCCTAAAACTCTGCTACGGCGCAGAAAGGCGAACACCGGTCGAATAAACAAAATTAAAAAGGGCACAGGAATCACATTCCCCACCACAGCAACGACAAAGATGGGCCAGAACGGTAACCCATGGGCCAACCCATAAGGAATGGCACCTCGGAGCTCCAAAACAGGGGTCATGGCAATAACCATAGTGTGAATATATTCCGCCGCAATGGTGGGCATGAGACGTCACACCCCCTTGCTATGCTTGCGCCTGCCTGTCGCCAGACTATATAGCTTTGTGGTGATAAAGCCCAGCGCGACACCCGTGAGCACACCAGCCAGCACATCGGTGGGAAAGTGAACGTTCAGATAAAGCCGTGAGAAGGCAATGAGCACTGCCAAAAGCACTGCCACCGGCGCGGCTTTCCATCCGCTGCGAACCAAAACGGTGGCCGCCGCAAAAGATGCGGTGGTGTGCCCAGATGGGAAGGAAAAATCGTGAGGTGCAGCGACAATCAGCTCTAAAAGCGGCTGAAATTCAAAAGGCCTTGGTCTGGCCACCAAGTTTTTTAGCAGCAGATTGCAAACAATACCACTGAGCAGCACCGCAAGTCCGACTTGTACCCCTCTCGCACGATCCTGTGGCAGAGAAAGTAGCACCAGTGCCAGTACAATCCAGAATATCCCCAAATCGCCCAAGCCAGAAATCACAGGCATCAGATAATCCAGCGTACCGCTGTGCATATGCTCCGCTATAAATTCCAAAAGGCTCAATTCACTTTGAGATAATTTATCCATAGGCAAATAATCCTTTGTTTTCTGCAAACGGTCCCCCGTATGCTTGGATTTATATTATTGTAGCATTGAACAAGCGCAGAAACAAGAGATGGACTAAGATTTGTCCGAGAATTCACAAGGCATCCCTTTGATCATAATAGCTAAACCCATAGATTATGACGCAGAATAGTATGCGACCCATGAATATGCTACTCCATTTCTTTACGTTTCAACTGGCCTCATTGGAACTTAATTCCGAAGTCCTGCTCAACAAGTTCAATATTTCTACAGTTAGGGTCGTTATTGGCAGAAAAAACAGACACCGTAACAATTTGTTACGGTGTCTGTCTTGTAATGCAATTTTCTGCCTTGGATCACTTCAACCAGGGTCTCCCCTTAGTCTCCGCTCTCACTCTTCGCATCATATTCACCAGGAAGAAGACCCAGATGATGAAATACGGTAGGCCTAAATAGGTTTCCGTTGACATCTTCACAGCCAAGTCGAAGTACATGCTCATCACAATAAGCACAATCGTATATAACGAAGCAGCACTTAGGGCAATGAATTTCGGCAACCTCAGGACTTTATATCCCAAAGACCGTTTTCCGCCCAGTTTTTTTTGGGCATAAAGATCCATGAGCCAAAGAAAAACCGCGGTTAGAACCCAATAGATCCCCATATCAATTGCAATAATTGATCCAGAAGCAATATTCTCCGTAGGCATAGAGTTTACTAGTCTCCTTTTTCCTCAGATGCTGTGCAAAAAGTGTTTACCTTGGCAAGCGCTCGGTAACGTATCGCTTACTTGCTGCGTGCGAAGATAGCAGCTCTGCGCTCCTCGGGAGTCTTGGAATTTCTTGTGCCAGCAGTGGCAAGGAACAACACAAGGCCGATGAGCATCCAGACGACGAAGAACTTAATGGCCATTGCACCCATGAACACGGGGTTGCCGGGTACGAACAGCAGCACGAAGACGACGGTCATCACGATAGCAGCGAACCAGCCGGTAGCAATGCCGCCGGGGATCTTGTAGGGACGCTCTCTGTTGGGCTCCTTCATGCGCAGACGCACCAGGCTGAAGGAGGTTACCATCCAAGACAGCACGAAGCCTGCGGCGGAGAAGGAGGTCAGGGGGTCAATGAGGCCCATGCCCAGGAAGGGAGCGATCAGGGAAAGGATGGTGCAGAGATACAGGCCGTTGACGGGAACGCCATGGGCGTTCTGCTTAGCCAGGAACTGGGGTGCCATGTAGCCACGAGCCATGCTCATGAGCAGACGGGGGGATGCCATCAGGAAGCCGTTCCAGGTGGTGATCAGACCCATCATAGCGCCTGCCAGAATGATATAGTACAGAACCACACCCAGGCTGCCTTCGTAGATGAGCTTCATCAAGGAAGACGCTGCGGGCTTGGGCAGCAGGTAGAACTCCTGCCAGGGATAAGCGGAACCCATGGAGAACAACATGGCAGCATAGAATACGCAGGCCAGGCCGACAGCCAGAACCACGGTCTTACCAACGGAAGTGATGTCGCCTTCTGCGTCCTCAACAGCCTGGGGGATGGTCTCAAAACCAGCCAGGAAGAAGGGAGCGGAAGCCAAGATGGCAATTGCACCGCCAAAGAAGCTGTTGTGGGAACCAACAGGATTACCTTCGGGGGTTAGAACCTTCTCATAGATGGGCTGGAAGTTTGCGGCGTCAAAGTTGACCAGGCCCATGATGATAGCCAGCAAGCCAACAGCGATCAGGATAACGGTCATGATTCTCTGGGCAAAGGCGGAAGTCGTTGCGCCTCTGATGTTGACATAGAACAGGATCAAGGTCATGGCAGTACCAATGACGATGTGGCCCAGGCAGATGTCAGCTCCAGCCAGGCTATAGAGCACGGGGCCCTTAGCTGCAGGAATCAGAATGCTCAGAATGTCAACGACGAAGATAGCTTCCCAGGGGATGATGGTGACGAAGGCGCCGAAGGCGGCCCAGCCAGAGATGAAAGCGATCTTGTCATTAAATGCGCCGTAAGCGTAAGCCATGCCGCCGCCGGCGACAGGCATCATGGGGGCCAGCTCGCAGTAGCAAAGTGCTACGGGGATCATCATGACCAGAGCCAGAATATAGCCAAAAGCTGCGGGTAGGGGGCCGCCGCAGTTTGCCATCCATCTATTGACGGACACTGCCCAGCCCACGCCTACGATAGAGCCGAAACCGATGCAGAAAAAGTCAAATGCACCAATGCCGCCCTGTTTTTTCTCTCCCGAATTACTCATAAAAAATATACCTCGTTTCTTGTTGAAAAGTTGAACTAAAAACGTACAAAGCAATAAGATGTAGTCTCAAGTTTCAATTACAGCAAGTATTCAGACTGCATCTCGCGAGGAGATGTGTCATGCTGCGCAGAGAAACCCTCTGCTTCCAAGGATTTTGGCTTGGCCCAATCCTCTAGCGTGGCTCAGGTCCAAAGTATCGGGTCATTTAGTTGGTTACTATTTCTCCCATCCTCTTGAAGATAAGTACCTCTTGATTGGGCTGTTTGCGGCTGCTTTCCTCCTTTTCTCCCAAAAGGCAAAAGCAAAATTGGTTCTCAGCGTCTCAATTTTTGCCGCTTATTCTGGTTTCACCAATGTCGGCACTCTCGCACCCATAGTGGTCACCCAGCAACAGCTCTTTCCTTTCTGTTTCTCTTGTGTCTTTTGATGCATGGCGTCCCCCCATTCAAAAATATCATTGAGCCTTACGCGAACTCTTCATGGTTCGGTCTCTGCAAAAGGCAGAGCGTTCAACGCAGTGCCAGTATAACACACCGTCTAAGAAAAATAAAGAGAAAAATTGTTTTTTTAGTAAAATCATCATAGAGCATCTGCGAGTTTTCCCAAAATTGAGATTTTACCCCTCATTTTCATGAAGGGCAAATGCTCACTTCTTTTTTGTTTATCCATGAGCTTACTAATCGTAACGTCAGCTCTCTTTGGAAGAGAATATGCTTCATCCTCCCTGTTTAGACGTTCCCCTCTTCTTCAAAATTCAGCAATGCTTCCTTTTCATTGGCAACTTTTCCATCCAGAACGGCATCTAAAATCTGGGCCAGCCGGAGGCCGATTTCCGCACCATGATACCCCTGAGAGATCAGATCTGTTCCTGTAACTGCCAGGTCATGAAGAGTCAGATACCCTTCTTCCTCCAGTATCTTCCTCGCCAAAATCTCAATCTGATCGTACTCCGCCTGAAGGCCATGATAATTTGCTGCCTGCCCCATGGTCTCTGCACGCCTTACCTCCAACATCTGAAAGAACACCTCGGGCGTAAGCTGATATAGACTGCGCCGAATTGATTTCCTATCATTGGATATGGTATTATCGCAGATGCTCACCAGGTTTACTATCCGCTCTCTGGTAGCTTTATCAAAGCGCAGCCTGCGTAAAATGGCGTCAGCCAGCTCCACCTTCATTTTTGAAGCCTCAATCGGAGCAGAC
>JAGFXS010000104.1 GCA_017861415.1 Bacillota bacterium | reverse complement strand
AATTTTTGTGAGTTTCGGCATTGACAAAAATGCCTTTCATCCTTTATGCTTATCTAAGTACAATATCATAAAGGCACAATGAAGGGAATATGCGATCCCCAGCTTCATTTCAGAGAGCGGCCGGTTGGTGAAAGGCCGTATGAAGAGGATTCGCGTCTCACCCCGGAGTGCGCACATTTGAGTGGGCGTTGTTGGACGCCAATAAGAGTGGTACCGCGGAAGCATTCATGCCTTCGTCTCTTGTCATATGCAGGGAGACGGAGTTTTTTTATATCCCGTCTTCCGGAAAGGATGGGATTCGATATGAATCATTTTGAACGTTACAAGCCTTTATACTACATGCCGCCTGAGGAGAGCCTTGACTGGGCAAAGCAGGACCGCCTCCACAAAGCCCCCATCTGGTGCAGCGTGGACCTGCGAGACGGAAATCAGGCCCTCATCACCCCCATGAATCTGGAGGAAAAGCTCTCTTACTACCTGTTTCTCTTGGATGTGGGTTTTAAAGAAATTGAGGTAGGCTTTCCCGCCGCCTCTGAGACGGAGTATCAATTCTTGCGCACCCTCATCGATCAGGACATGATCCCCGAGGATGTGACCATCCAAGTGCTCACCCAAGCCCGGGATCACATCATCGAAAAGACCTTTGATGCCATCCGGGGCGCGAAAAATGTCATCGTTCATCTCTATAACTCTACCTCATTTGCCCAGAGACAGCAAGTGTTCCGTTTGTCTGAGGATGAAATTGTTTCCATCGCCGTGGAGGGGGCCAAGCGCTTCAACGAATACGCCGCCGCTATGCCCGAGACTAATTTCACCTTTGAATACTCTCCCGAGAGCTTTACCGGAACTGAAATGGAGTTCGCCTTGCGGATCTGCAATGCGGTCATTGACGTATGGCAGCCCAGCCAGAAGCGCCCGGTCATTATTAACCTGCCTTCCACCGTGGAGGTCTCCATGCCCCACGTCTACGCCCAGCAGATCGCATACATGAGCCAACACCTGCATTGCCGCGAGCATGTGATCATCTCCATCCACCCCCACAACGACCGGGGCACCGGCGTGGCCGCCGCGGAGATGGCCCTTTTAGCCGGGGGTCAACGCATCGAGGGCACCCTCTTCGGCAACGGAGAGCGCACCGGCAACGTGGATATCATCACCCTGGCCATGAACCTCTTCACCCATGGGGTGGATCCGGAGCTGGATCTCTCAGATATGCCCAAGATCGTCCGCACCTATGAGGAGGCCAACAATTTGCCCGTAGGCATGCGGCACCCTTATGCAGGCCAGCTTGTCTTTGCCGCTTTCTCAGGTTCCCATCAGGACGCCATCGCCAAGGGCACCCAGTACCACATGGAGAACAATCTCCCCCACTGGACCGTCCCCTATCTCCCCCTGGACCCCAGAGATGTGAGCCGAGAGTACGAAGCCGACGTCATCCGCATCAACAGCCAGTCGGGCAAGGGCGGTATCGCCTACATTCTGGAGCATCACTTTGGGTACAATCTGCCCCGGGAGTATGTAAACATCTGCTCCCCCATCTCCCTCCAGTCCGTCAGCTGGATACGAGAAGGAACAGGCACCCTAGCCGACATGACACTGACGATAAACGGGGAGGATTACTATCTCACCGCCAAGGGCAACGGCTCTTTGGACGCCGTCAGCCGGGCCTTGCGCATGGCTAATTCCGAGGTTCAATTCTCCTTCGAGGACTATTCTGAACACGCCCTTGAGGTAGACTCCGATTCCCAGGCCGCCGCCTATGTGAAGATCTCCGATCAAAAGGGGAAAAACTTCTGGGGCGTGGGCGTCCACCACGACATTACCCTGGCCTCTGTCCGCGCCCTCATTTCCGCTGTGAATCGAATGGACCGAGAGTGGAAGGTCATTTCCAAGACTTAATCACTCCTTATTTTGGGCGGATTTCCCCAGCTGCACTCCCCCATCCACGGTCCTGCTTCAGACTTTGAACTATTTGGAGGTTTTCAAAATATGGCAATGACAATGACACAGAAGATTTTAGCCGCCCACGCTGGGCTTTCGGAGGTTCAAGCCGGTGAGCTGATCCGAGCAAAGCTTGACATGGTGCTCGGAAATGACATCACCTCTCCGGTGGCCATCCGTGAATTTGACAAAGAGGTTTTATGATGTGGGCAGCATGGGTGTGGAGCACGCCCTGCTCCCCGAGCGGGGTCTGGTGGCTGCCGGAGAAGCCATCATCGGCGCCGACTCCCACACCTGCACCTATGGTGCTTTGGGTGCCTTCTCCACGGGCATCGGTTCCACCGATATGGCCGCGGCCATGGCCACCGGAGAAACCTGGTTCAAGGTGCCCGAAGCCATTCGGGTGAACCTCACCGGGACCCTGCCCCATCGGGTCAGCGGCAAGGATCTAATTCTGCACCTCATCGGTATGATCGGTGTGGACGGCGCTCTCTATCAGAGTCTGGAATACAGCGGCCCCGGCGTGGCCTCCCTCACCATGGACGACCGCCTCTGCATCGCCAATATGAGCATTGAGGCCGGTGCCAAGAACGGCATCTTCCCCGTGGACGAGGTGGCCAAGGAATACATGGCCGGCCGAGTGAATCGCCCCTACACTGTCTACGAGGCGGACCCGGATGCCCAGTATGTCCGCACCATCGACATTGATCTCAGCACCCTTGTGCCCACCGTTGCCTTCCCCCATCTCCCCGGCAACACCAGAACCATTGACCAGGTGGGGGACATTGCCATCGACCAGGTGGTTATCGGCTCCTGCACCAACGGCCGCCTTTCCGACTTAGCAGTGTCCGCCGAAATCATGGCAGGGCATAAGGTTGCCCCCGGTGTCCGGGTCATCGTCGTGCCCGCCACCCAGCAGATTTATCTGGATGCCATGGATCGGGGGTATCTGAAAACCCTCATCGAGGCCGGCTGCGTGGTTTCCACCCCCACCTGCGGCCCCTGTATGGGCGGTCACATGGGCGTCATGGCAGCGGGAGAGCGCTGCGTCTCCACCACCAACCGGAACTTTGTGGGCCGTATGGGCCATGTGGATTCTGAGATTTATCTGTCCAGCCCCGAGGTAGCTGCCGCTTCCGCCATTGCAGGTAAGCTCTGCGACCCCCGGGAGTGTTAATTGGGACTTCCAGACCGATTCCCATTCTTTCAGGGGGCAAAGGCTCCAACAAATTCTTTCATCCTAGGGAGGTTTCACTTATGAACGCCAAAGGCTTTGTGCATAAATACGGAGACAACGTGGATACTGATGTCATTATCCCCGCCCGATACCTTAATATCGCCGACACCAAGGAACTCACCACCCACTGCATGGAGGACATTGACAAGAACTTTATCAGCGTGGTGAAGCAAGGGGACATCATGGTGGCCGGCCATAACTTCGGCTGCGGCTCGTCCCGAGAGCACGCTCCCCTGGTGATCCATACATCCGGCATTGACTGCGTCATCGCCAAGTCCTTCGCCCGGATTTTCTACCGCAATGCCATCAACATTGGCCTGCCTATCATGGAGTGCCCCGCCGCCTGCGACGGAATCGCCCCAGGAGACGAGGTTTCTGTGGATTTTGACACCGGAGTCATTACCAACCTTACCAAGAACGAGACCTACCAGTCCAACCCCTTCCCCGATTTCATCAAGGAGATCATTCAGGCAGGCGGACTCATGGCCTCCATCAAAAACAGGACCGGAAAGGTGGACACTCTATGAATTATAACATCGCCGTGGTACGGGGGGACGGAATCGGCCCCGAGGTCATTGAGCAGGCTCTTCTTGTCCTGCAAAAGGTAGGCAAGAAATTTGGTCACACATTTCAATGCCAGGACGTGCTAGCCGGAGGTGCCGCCATTGATGCCACCGGCATGGCCCTCCCCCAAGAAACCATTGATGTTTGCAAAGCCTCTGACGCAGTGCTTCTGGGCGCTGTTGGCGGCCCCAAATGGGACAACCTTCCCGGCGATCAGCGCCCGGAGCAGGCTCTGCTGGGTCTGCGGAAGGAATTGGGACTCTTTGCTAACCTCCGCCCCGCCATTCTGTTTGAAGATCTCATCGACGCCTGCCCCTTAAAGCCTGAATTGGTAGAAGGCGGCCTGGATATCGTGGTGGTACGCGAGCTGACCGGTGGTATTTATTTCGGCGACCGGGGACTCAAAGATGGCCCCATGGGCAAAACCGCCTATGATATAGAGGAGTACAGTGAGGAAGAGGTCCGCCGGATTGCCAAGGTGGCCTTCGAGATGGCAATGAAACGAAACAAACATGTCACCAGCGTAGATAAGGCCAACGTGCTGGAGACCTCCCGCCTGTGGCGCCGTGTGGTCGCTGAGGTAGCTGCCGACTATCCCCAGGTCACACTGAACCATATGTACGTGGACAACGCCGCCATGCAGCTGGTCCGTGCTCCCCGCCAGTTTGATGTAATGGTCACCAGCAACCTCTTCGGCGACATCCTCTCTGACGAGGCCAGCATGGTGGCCGGCTCCATCGGCATGTTGCCCTCCGCCAGCCTGGCAAAGGGCAACTTCGGTATGTATGAGCCTGCCCACGGTTCCGCTCCCGACCTGGCCGGCCAGGACAAGGCCAATCCCATGGCCACCATCCTCTCCGTGGCTATGATGCTCCGCTACACCTTCGGTCTTCTGAAAGAAGCCCGGGCGGTGGAGAAAGCGGTGGAGAAAGTCCTGCACAACGGGTACCGCACCCCGGATCTCTATCAGCCCCCCGATTCCAATCCTCTGGCTACTGCTATGAGCATGATTTCTCTGCCTATTGCTGGTGCCTTCGGCACCCAAACCCTCATTGGTACCAAGCAGGCAGGCAAACTGGTGTCCGCTGAAATTTGATTATAAAAACCAATCCCCCCGGAAGCGAGTGTGACTCGTCTCTGGGGGGATTTTGATTGTTTCGTCGTTTATTCCAGCGATTGCACCTCGCCCAGCCGCTCTCCCTGCGCTGTAAAGAAGGAAAAGGAATAGGTATGGCTATTTTCCGGCATGCCATCCTTGGAAATACCCATGCCGCCGGAAGGCCGCTCTCCTTTGTTCAGAAAGGGCGAAGCCACCTGACACCCCATGAGTTTAAACCGCGCCAGCTCTTCCTCGGGGTAGGGCGCCCACTGAACCACCGTCATAGAGGGGCTCTCTCCTACGGGAATATGATAAGCGGTGCCATCCACCACCCACTCCACATAGGAAAGGGCCGGATTATTTGATAGGAAAATAGCGTACTGGTATAGTTCTCCCTCCTGGTACAAGGCAAGTCCATGCTCCCAGATCCCTTCCCCTTTTTCTCGCGGGCCGTAGATCATGGTGTCGTCATCCACCTCCCGCACCTTTACCGTCACGGAATCCAAGCTTTTGCGCAGGGTAAAAGGCATGATGCCAAGCTCCGGCGGCTGTGTAGCTGTGAGGTAGGCGGCGACATAGCGATCCCCCAGGGTGATGCTGTCATAAATCTTCACATCCGTTTGAATGGCCTGCCCCCTAACCAGTTCTTTTTTGATGACCCGCTCAAGAACAGCATCTTGGGTCTCGTATCCGTCCTCGGGCGGCAGGTATTTTAGATCCACCGCCAGCAAAGCCAGCAGCAGTCCTAGGCTGAGAACCACAAACAGCCACCGAATTGCGCTGTTTGTCACTGTATCACCTCCAGGAAAGCGTAATATCTCGTCTTGCCGCCTGCGCTTTGGGCAGCCCGTTCCGGAAGATTGCTTTTTTATCCTATGCAGCCTTCCCTGTCCTTTTTCCTTGGCCTTTTTCGGGGTTTGTCTCATCATCCCCGGTTTTCATCTCTTTTATCATAGCTCCAATCCGAAAAAAAGACAAGCCCTCGGGATAACCCGAGGACTTGTCGGAGATACCTTTGTATTACTTCTTGGTCTCGTAGGGGCTGGAGGCGGCCAGGTGTGCCAGCCGACGGTACTTATCCTTGGCGTGCTTCTCGGCTTTATCAAACAGCGCCTGTGCCCGCTCGGGGAAGGTCAGACCCAGGGACGAGTAGCGAACCTCGCCTTCCAAGAACTCCTTGTAGTCGATGGTAGGCTCATGGGAATCCAGCTGGAAGGGATTCTTCCCCTGCTCAATTCTTCTGGGGTCGTACCGATAGAGGTGCCAGTAGCCAGCCTCTACCGCCGCGTTCATCTCCAGCATGGCGTTGTTCATGCCCATCTTGATGCCGTGGCTGATGCAGGGGGAGTAGGCAATGATGATAGAGGTTCCGGGATAGGCCTCCGCCTCCATGATGGCCTTGAGGGTCTGGTTGTAGTCAGCACCCATGGCAATCTGAGCCACATACACATCCTCATACTGCATGGCAATGGAGGCCAGATCCTTCTTCTGGAGGGATTTGCCCGCGGCGGCAAACTGGGCCACAGCGCCGATGTTGGTGGCTTTGGAGGCTTGGCCGCCGGTGTTGGAATAGATCTCGGTATCCAGCACCAGTAGGTTTACGTTGGCGCCGGAGGCCAGAACATGGTCCACGCCGCCGTAGCCGATATCGTAGGCCCAGCCATCTCCGCCGATGCACCAGACAGACTTGTATCCGAACATATCCTTCATCGCCAACAGATTCTGAAGGTCAGTGGCATTGGCAGGTG
>JAGFXS010000103.1 GCA_017861415.1 Bacillota bacterium | reverse complement strand
CTGGACAGTCTCGCCCGGGCAAGAAAAAAGAATCTGGAAGGTCAGTTCGACCTTTTCGGCATGGATCAGGAGCAAGCAGAACCCACTCGTCTCCTCCTGCGTGAAATCCCCGAATTTACACCGCAGGAACTCATGGCGATGGAGAAGGAGGTTACGGGACTCTACCTCTCCGGTCACCCCATGGACGCTTATCGAAAAGCAGTCAGACAGGCTGGTGCCTATCCTATCGGCTCCTTGCTGGCAGACTTTGCCCGGGAGGACGGCCCCGTCACCTATCAGGACAATCAGCCCGCGGTTCTGGCGGGAATTATCGCTAACGTAAAAACCAAAACCACCCGAAATGACAGTCTTATGGCCTACATCACCCTGGAGGACGACACCGGCTCCATGGAACTTTTGGCTTTCTCCCGTGTGCTGGAAGAGGGCGGCAGCTATATCAAGGCAAATCAGCCGGTGTTAGTCAGGGGGAGGATTTCTGTCCGGGAGGATAAGCCTCCACAGCTCATGTGTGACGGCATTCTACCCCTAGAACACCTGGCACCGGAATCTTCAGCACCTTCCGAAGGTGCTGAACCCCTCTCGTATAGCGGGAAGCTCTATGTAAAGCTTCCCGCCGAGACACACCCGCTCTTTTCAAGGGTTTCCAAGCTGTTTATCATGTTCCCAGGCGATAGCCCCGTGATTCTTTACTGCGCTGATAACGGGCGCCGCTTCGGCAAAACCTGTGTGATCCATGACGCCCTTCTAACAGAGCTGCGCGCGCTTCTAGGCAACGAGAATGTGGTGGTGAAAGGATGAAAAAGTGGCTTTCTCCCCGATTCCAGCGTGTGCTGGGCATTCTCTGTTTGCTTCTTCTTCAGCTGGCCGCATTTGTGGTTATTATTAGTCATTTCAGCAATTATTTTGTCTATTTTTACTGGTTTTGTCTAGCTTTAAGCATCTTTGTCTCCATCTGGATTGCCGGCGGGAAAGCCCGGCTGACTTATAAGATGGCCTGGATTATCCCCATCCTCACCGTGCCCATCTTAGGTGTCCCAGCCTACTTTTTGCTGGGCGGCGCGCGGCGCTCAAAGCAGGAACAGCGACAGCGCACTAGAGAGGTTCTGCGGGAGCAGCTTACCAGCGCCGCCAGGCCCTCGGATCTCCGGGAGTACGGTGTGGACGTTGTGCAGCAATCCCAGTACCTTCTTAATGCAGGCTGCTGTCCGCCCTTTTCCAAAACGGATACGGAATATTTCCCGACGGGTGAGGATTTTCACGGAGCCCTTCTGGAGGAACTATACCATGCGGAGCGTTATATATTCCTGGAGTACTTCATCATTGCCGAGGGCCAGATGTGGTCGGAGATCCTCAGCGTGCTGGCCCAAAAGGCTGCCCAGGGTGTGGATGTCCGGGTCATCTATGACGCATTTGGCAGTGTGGTCACCCTGCCCCACAGTTTTCCCGAAGATCTGGAAGATTTAGGTATTTCCTGCGTTGCCTTTCAGCCTGTGCGTCCTGTCCTCTCTATTCACCAGAACAATCGGGATCACCGAAAGCTTTGTGTCATTGATGGGACGGTGGGCTTTGTAGGCGGCATCAACCTAGCCGACGAGTATATCAACCAGATTGAACGCTTCGGCTATTGGAAGGACTCGGCCTTACTACTGCGGGGGGAAGCCGTCTGGAGCATGACGGTGATGTTTCTCCAGATGTGGGCTTCCATCCGGCGCTCAGAGGTAGACTACAACAAATTCCGACCCAGATCCTATCCTCCCGTTTCAAATAACTGCGGCTTTGTACAGCCCTACGTGGACACCCCACTTGCGGACGACACCATCTGCGCCGATCTTCACATCCAGATGTTCTCCAAGGCGAAATGGTATCTCTATATCACCACGCCCTATCTGGTCATTGACGAAACCATTGCCTCTGCCCTTTATATCACCGCCCGTTCCGGGGTGGATGTGAGGATCATGGTGCCCCACATCCCAGACAAAAAGATGGTCTTTTCCGTTACCCAGTCCCATTATGAACTCCTCCTCAGGGCAGGGGCTCGAATCTACGAGTTTCTCCCGGGCTTTATCCACAGTAAAACCGTGGTGGCAGATGATCTATACGCCTCTGTGGGGAGCTGTAATATGGATTACCGTAGCTTCTATCTCCAGCACGAGAACGGAGCCTGGCTCTGCGGCAGCCCTGCTGTAACCTCCATTCGCGAGGACTTCCTTTCTGCCCTGTCCCATTGTAAGGAGATCACCCTACGGGACTGTGTAAAGGCATCTCTGTTTACACGGCTGATGCGCTCCTTGCTTCGTATCTTTTCCCCTCTGCTCTAAGAAAACACCAGCCGGCCAACGGATTGCTCCGTTGGCCGGCCTTATTGTCGTATGATAAAAGCCTCCTACCAGCTTTGCGCCTTCAGCTCTTCCCTCTGCAGGGCAAAGATGGCAGAACACAAGGCATCCTGCTCCCGCTGGCTGATATTCACAAATTTGCAGCCACACATATACTCGTTACGGCTGGTACGTCCCACCCAGCGCACATCCATCATAAGCACAAAGGGATAAACACTTCCCTCCGTGAGAAATAGATTGCGGATCATGAGCCGGTCACCCCGCTCAAAGCGCCTGATACCCCGGAAGCGAATTCCCTCAAGACTGATATCCATAACCCGGCATTCCACCACGGCTTCCCCGGGGATCTGTCCCGCCAGTTCCTCAAACTTCTGCAAGGTTTCCTTGGACGCACCGTTAACACAGATAATCTCTGCGGAAACGGAAACGATCTGACGAAAATAGGAGCGGCTCTCCTCATAAGAGACAGGGCGCAGGCGATCCACTTTCCATTGGCTGTTGTTGCTCCCGCAGACCTGTCCATATATCATCAGCGGAGGGAGCCCGCGTCTGCGGATGGTGATTTTCAGTTCGGTATTATAGATGATCGGCGGCAAAGCCCCATTGTCTGCCACCAAAGTCATGGCTCCTTCATGTACGGCAAAATTCCGTGCCAAGCAGACAAAGGCATTCTCCTTTGTCTTCACTTCACATCGGGCATTCAGGGCCTTTAGCAGTTCTTCAATGAGGGCTTCATTTTCCTCCGGGTTATAATGATTGCGGATTTCGTTATCATTCTCATTTTCTGTTGTTTTTCCATTGGTTAACATCCCGATCTTTAGCTCCTTTACCTTACAGATGCTTTCCCATTTTTCTTATGACTGTTTTTGATCTGTTGGCAAAACACAGCTTCCCGCAAAATTTTCTCTTCATCATTGCTAAGCTCAATGAATTTTGCCGCATAAAGCTGTACCTTTGATGGGGATGGCCGCGGTCGGAGCACCTGAATCTTTAGAATCAGCGGCTGCTCTGTTATGGTAATAACCACCTCCAGAAGCTGCCCTTGGTTAAGCTCTCGTACACTAAAAAATGCGATACCACCGCAACTCAGATCGTGGGCAAGCGCAGGAATGCGACCCACTACTCTGCCATCAGCATCCAAGGTATAGATAAACGTATCAAAATTAACATGGACCCTAAGGTTTTGGCGGACTTCCTCGCCCAGAGATGTGACTGGTTCCACCTCTACCACATCACCTCGAGCTCGTAGCACCCGTCCGATCATCCCCAGACTACCCTCATCCATACCCACCAGCTGCAGCATTTCATGCTCCAGTACGGCATTAGCCCCGTTATCCAGCACCCGGATCTGCCAAATCCTGGACTCGGGATGGTTTTCTAAGATCGCCCGTGCAACCGGGATACTCTGACTGTCAAGAACCATGTATTTATAGCTCAATTCAGACCCCCTCCTCCCTGTCGTCCTGCAATGTTTCCGTTTTCTCTGCCGGTTTCTTTCTTAGTTTATCCGGGTCATTGGGATCAAATTCCAAAAAGTAAACATAAATATCCACCACAGCCTGATATAAAGCCTCCGGGATTTCTTGCCCCAGTTGAAGCTGTGATAATATCGTTGCCAGAGAGTTGTCTTCATAAATGGGTACGCCGTTATCAGCCGCAACTTCTACGATTTTCTCCGCCAGATACCCCATACCCGAGGCAACCACCACGGGCGCCCCATCAGCACCGCCATATTGCAAAGCAACAGCACGCCGTGCCTTACCCTGTGAGCCGTTAGACCTTGACATTGATACTATCCTTTCCCGCAAAGACCTTTGGAAACACCTCAGAAATGGTCAGAGGCCGTTCCATCTTTCTCACACGAACCTGGCTTTGAAATCCGTTCCTAGAGAGAATCTCTCCCACGCTGCGCTCCACCACAGGTGCAAAGGGTGCCACCCGTTCCGGACAGTGGATCTGCAAATCCACCTTCTCTCCCTGGCACACCAGAACCATATCAAAAAATCCTAAACTCTCTATATCCAATTTAAACAGAATACGAAGGGTTCGCTCCGTTTTCCCTTCACCCTGCCCCTCGCCCTGAGCATCGGGATCCACCCAAAGCTCTGAAAACATCATCTTCCCGTTCCAGTT
>JAGFXS010000024.1 GCA_017861415.1 Bacillota bacterium | reverse complement strand
TCAATTCCCCCGCTCTATCCTTAGTAGTCCAGATTGACCACACGCTTGGCGTTCTGCTCAATGAACTCCCGGCGGGGCTCTACCTTCTCTCCCATGAGGAGAGTGAAAATCTCATCGGCGGCCACGGCATCGGAGAGGGTAAAGCGCTTTAAGGTTCTCTTCTCGGGATCCATGGTGGTCTCCCACAGCTCGTTAAAGTTCATCTCACCGAGACCCTTGTTTCGGGTGATCTCCACCTTGGCATTGGCATTCTCCCCGCGTATCTCAGCGGAAAGGCGATCCCGTTCGTCATCGGAGTAGGCATAGCGAACGGTCTTTCCACGCTCCAGCTTGTAAAGGGGTGGAACAGCGGAATAGACATAGCCTCCCTCGATGAGGGGCTTCATAAAGCGGAAGAAGAAGGTAAGAAGCAGGGTACGGATGTGGCTTCCGTCCACGTCGGCATCGGCCATGATGATGACCTTGTGATACCGCAGTTTGGACACGTCAAAATCCTCCCCGATCCCGGCGCCTAGAGCGGTGATTACGGGGGTGAGCTTATCATTGCCGTATACCTTGTCGGCACGGGCCTTCTCCACGTTGAGCATCTTACCCCACAGAGGCAGGATCGCCTGGAAACGAGAGTCTCTTCCCTGCTTGGCGGAACCGCCTGCAGAGTCACCCTCGACGATGTAGATTTCAGTGAGGGCGGGGTCTCGCTCATTGCAGTCGGCCAGCTTTCCGGGGAGCGTAGCACCCTCCAGGGCGTTTTTCCGGCGGATGTTCTCTCTCGCCTTCCGGGCGGCCTCTCTTGCTCTGGAGGCGGTGAGGGCCTTTTCGATAATGGTGCGGCCCACGGCGGGATTTTCCTCCAGGAAGATTTCCAGCTTGTCGGATACTACGGCGTTTACCAGAGTACGCATCTCGGAATTGCCCAACTTCGCCTTGGTCTGCCCCTCGAACTGGGCCTCCATCAGCTTCACGGAAATGATCACCGTCAGACCCTCGCGGCAGTCCTCGCCAGAGAGCTTTTCCTCACCCTTGAGTAAGCCGATCTTCTTCGCGTAATTATTCAAGGTATTGGTAAGGGCGCGCTTAAAGCCTTCCTCATGCATGCCGCCCTCGGCGGTATTGATATTATTGGCGAAGGAGAGCATGACTTCGTTATAGCTGTCATTGTACTGGAGAGCCACCTCGGCCATGGAATCCTCCCGCTCCCCTGCCATATAGATGACATCGGGGTGGAGGGGCGCCTTGTTCCGGTTGATATAGGCCACAAATTCCCGGATGCCGCCGGCGTAGCACATCTCCGCCAGGGTTTCCTTCCCTGGGCGGCGATCCTCGGTACGGATTTTAAGGCCCGCGTTTAAGAAGGCCTGCTCCCGCATTCTGGCAAAGAGGATGTTATAGTCATAAACAGTATCCTCAAACATTTCGGGATCCGGTTTAAAGCGGACAGTGGTTCCGTGGCGATCGGTGGTCCCGATTTGGGTGATGGGTAAAACCACATCTCCCCGGGCAAATTTCATTTCATAGAGTTTGCCGTCCGTGTGGACCTGCACCTCCAGCCATTCGGACAGGGCGTTGACCACGGAGGCGCCCACGCCGTGAAGCCCGCCGGATACTTTATAACCGCCTCCGCCGAATTTTCCGCCGGCGTGGAGAATGGTGAAGACCACCTCTAGGGCGGACTTTCCCGTCTGGGCCTGAATGCCTACAGGGATGCCGCGGCCATTATCGCAGACGCAGATGACATCCCCTTCCTCGATGACTACGGAGATCTCCGTACAGTGGCCTGCTAAGGCCTCGTCGATGGCGTTATCCACAATCTCATAGACCAAGTGGTGAAGGCCCGAGGAGGAGGTGGAGCCGATATACATGCCCGGCCGCTTCCGAACGGCCTCCAGCCCTTCCAAAACCTGAATTTCAGAGGCGCCATATTCATGATCTACGGTGGTTTTATGCTCTAACTGATCCATTTGTGATCGTTCCTTTCACTAACCTAGAAGGAAATTACCTTCCATCTGGCTATCCTCTGCCCGTCGAAGGAGGGTGGCGGAGGACAACTGGGAAATATACACCTGGACACCGTCTTCTTTTGTCTTACAGAGGACAAAGGACTTGGGAAGCTCCTCGGAGACATTTATCACATGTCCCCTCTCCTCCGCCTGACGCAGAAAGGCCCGGGTCCGGTGGGAGAAGCTGGCATTATCCAGATCAAAGATGCCCACCACATCCCGAAAAGGGATCACGACCGATTGGCCCAGATGCAGATACATAAGACTTCTCCTTTCAACAGAAAATCATCTTCCACAAAACATGGGGCCTTTGTGGAAAACGGCATTGTATTTGATACGATCTAACCGGAGTTCTCTCCCGGTAGTTCCTTTTCGGGCAGAACACAGAAACCGGGGGCCAGTGCCCCCTTTTCAATGACAAAAAGCTTAGTCTCTTCCCTTCTTGTCTCGGGAATTTCGCAGCCGGTGATGAACACCTGTCCACCTCGGATTCTCTCCAGAACAAATTCCTGACGTTTCTTATCCAGTTCCGAGAGAACATCGTCCAGCAGCAGTACGGGCCACTGACCCGTATCCTCCCGGTGCAGCTCCCTCTCCGCCAGCTTGAGGGACAAGGCCACGGTTCGCGTCTGTCCTTGGGAGGCAAATTGCCGGGCAGGCGTACCGCCAATCTCTGCGGCAAGATTGTCTTTATGAGGCCCAGAAAGGCACAGGCGGCTACTCAGCTCCGCCCGACGATGCCGCTCTTGATGCTCCAGCAGCTGGGGATAGAGCTTCGCCGGGGGCGCAAAGGGATCGGTGACGGTTTTTACCGTCTCATAGCGAAGGGTGAGCTCCTCCCGCCCGCCGGAAAAGTCCGCCTGTATTTCCCGGGAAATCACATGAAGCTTCCGAATAAAGTGTGCCCGATAATGGATCACTACAGCCCCCGATCGGGCCAAAGCGTCTCCAAATTCATCTAAAACATCCAGCAGCCCGGGCTTTTCGCCCCAATCCCGCAGAATTCTGGTCTTATGCTCCAACAGCCGGTTGTATTGGGCGATGGCGTCGGCATACTTAGGCCGCAGCTGAGAGATAGAGCGATCCAAAAAACGCCGCCTCTCCGCATCCCCTTCCCGGATGAGAGAAAGATCCTCCGGACAGAAGAGCACCGTTCGCAAATAGCCGGACAGCTCCGAGGTCTTCTTAAGCTTCACCTGATTCACCAGAATCTTCCGTCTTCCGCTGCGATTCAGGTCAATCTCCACCCGAAAATCCCGGTCGCGGCTAACTATTTCCGCCCGGATAGAAGCTAAATCTCTCCCAAAGCCAATGAGCTCCTGATCCTTCCGGGTGCGGTGAGATTTAGAGCCGGATAGATAATCAATAGACTCTAACAAATTGGTCTTCCCCTGCGCATTTTCACCGCAGATGATATTCACCTCCGGGGAAAAATCGGCTTGAAAGCCCTCGTAGTTACGAAAGCCATCCAGGGCAATGGAATTGACCCTCATGTGACGGTCAGCTCGATTCCCGGGAGGGTGATCGTATCCCCCACGCGGATTTTCTTCCCACGCATGAGGCAGACCTCCCCGTTGACCCGGACGTTTCCATCCTGAATGAGAACCTTCGCCTCTCCCCCGGTGCCGGTCACCCCGGCAAATTTGAGGAGTCCCTCCAGCTTAATAAAGTCCGTGGTGATGGATACCGCTTGTTTTTGTGTCATGGTAAACTCCTATTCTCCCGCCTTCAGACGCACGGGCAGAATCATATAAAGGAAGTTTTCTTCCTCTCCATCCAAGGGGGAAATGACGCAGGGAGAGACACCGCTGTTAAATTCCAAATGAACCTTATCAGCCGGCACGGCTTTCAAAGCGTCCATCACATACTTGTTGTTAAAACCAATCTCCAGTCCTTTTCCATCACCCTCGATGACGCAGGTGTCCGCAGCATCAGACACGGAGGTTTTGGTCACCAGCTGCAGCTCTCCCTCCCCCACTGTGCAGCGCAGAGGGCTTTTCAGCTTGTCGCTGATGATGAGGGATACTCGTTCAATGGAGGTGAGCAGCTCTCTGGCCTCCACCATCACCTTAATGGGGTTTTCTCTTGGAATGGCCTTTCGCCATGCCAAAAATTCTCCTTCCAGACGGCGGGATACCAACATAGCCCTCTCAAATTGGAACATGGTATGGCGGGCTCCCATGGTTACGATGACGGGATCATCGGCATCCCGGCAAATCTTTTCAACTTCAGAGAGAGCTGAACCGGGAACGACGAACTGGAAGCTGCCCTCCGATTCATGAAGGGCCTCCCTGCGCAGGGCCAGACGGAAACCATCTACAGAAACCATGGTTAAGGTATCGGGTTCCACCTCAAAGAGTGATCCGGTATGAATGGGCCTACTCTCGTTATCACTGACAGCAAAGAGGGTCTCAGAAATCATAGCCCGCAGGGTCCGCTCGGAGATAGTAAAGGAGTGCTGATAATCCACCGAGGGCAAGAGGGGAAAGTCGTCGGGATCCATAGCAATCAAATTAAAGGAGGCGGGGCCGCAGCGGATGTTTACTTGCAGCTTATCCGCGGAGAAGGTTACAATATCATCAGGCAGCTTCCGGATGATATCGCCGAAGAGCCGGGCGGGTAGAACCAAGGAGCCGGGTTTTTCAATCTCAGCCTCCATTGTGGAGCGGATTCCTGTCTCCAGATTGTAGCCGGTGACAGCCAAGAGAGTTTCGGCTTCTAATAGCAGACCCTCCAGGGCGGGAATGGAGCTTTTCGGCGATACAGCACGAGCTGCGGTGGCGATAGCATTCTGCAGGATTGCTTTTTCACAGCTGAATTTCATAGACGGATTCCTTTCTTCAAAGCTGTTTCTCTCCAGGAGAGGATAGGTTAAATGTAGTAACAGTAGCCGTAGGCAAAATTTATGTGGAAAACTCCGGCAAAGGGTTGAAAGTAAAGGTTTTTTCCATTCACAGGGGGTGTGGATGAATCCCCGCTTTTTTTCCACGAATCCGCAGGAAAGGAAAAATATCCACAGGAACCCTTACACATATTCACAAAAGGTGTGGAAAAAGGTAAGTGGAAACCCTTTGCATTCATCACTCGTAGCGAGCATTAATATTGGTTTTGATATCCTTGAGAACCTCGGCAATATCCGGCCGCTGCTTCTTCATCTTTTCGATGCGTTCTATGGAATGCAGCACGGTACTGTGGTCCCGGTTTTCAAATTCCCGGCCGATTTCCTTCAGGGAGAGGCTGGTCATATTACGGATGAGATACATGGCGATCTGTCTGGCCTGGGCGGTGTCCTTGGTTCTGCCCTGACCCCGAAGGGCATCATCCTCGATGCTGTAGAATTTACAGACTTCATCAATGATGACATCTGCCGATGGAAGAATGTCCGTGGGATCCTTAAACATATCCCGAACAGCTCGGGTGACGGTGCCGGAGTCCACGCTGTTGCCCAGCAGATCCCGATAAGCCAGGATTTTGTTCACGGTGCCTTCAATCTGGCGGACGTTGGCGGTAATGTTCTCCGCCACATAGGTGAGGACCTCCTCCGGCAGCTCCACACCCATGCGGATGGCTTTATTTTTAATGATTGCCATGCGGGTTTCATAGTCCGGGGGGAGGATATCCGCCAAGAGGCCCCATTCAAACCGGGTTTTCAGACGGTCCTCCAGACGGAGCATCTCCTTCGGGGGACGGTCTGAGGTGAAGACGATCTGCTTTCTCTCCTCGTAGAGCGCATTGAAGGTATGGAACATCTCCTCCTGGGTAGAGTCACGTCCGGCGATGAATTGAACGTCGTCCATGAGAAACACGTCGGCGGAGCGGTACTTGTCCCGGAATTCCTGATTTCTGCCTTCTCGGATGGCGTGGATTAATTCATTGGTGAAAGCGTCGCCCCGGATGTAAATGATGCGGTAATCAGGGTGATTCTTATGGATGGTGCGGGCGATGGCATAAAGGAGGTGGGTTTTGCCCAAACCGGATTCCCCGTAGATGAAAAGGGGGTTATAGCTCTGCCCCGGATTTTCTGCCACTGCTACTGCGGTGGCATGGGCGAACTTATTGGAGTTGCCCACCACGAAGCGCTCAAAGGTATATTCCTCGGTACCGGGGAGGAAACGACCGGATTTATCGGCAGGATTCTGGTACTGATCCATCTCTCCCTCTCCCAGCACCAGAACATCAAAGTCTGCTGAAAACAGTTCATAAAGGGCCTTTTTCATCACGGGGATATAGCGGCCCTCTATAATTTCCTTCTTGAATTCCGAGGGGGTGTAGAGGACAAAGCGGTTTTCCTCCAGTGCCACGGCCACGGCGTCATCAAACCAGGTGCCGATGGTAGTGGCGGTTACCTCCTTTTCCATGAGAGCGACAATTTTCACCCAGATCTCATTGGCAGAGTTCATATGCGACCTTCTTTCCTGAATGGAATGCGTCCAACTGGATACAAAACGCCGCTCGTGCGGCGTCTCAATCTATGAAACAAGGAATGCGCTGCCCTTTCTGTGCCAGACGAGGGCATCACGCATTCGAGTGGGCGCCCCCATATTGAAATTCATAGGAAAGAAGCCTTTTCCTCCACAAGGGGCGGGTAGGATCTTTTCCTCCACAGGGAGCAGATTCACGAGAATCATTATACCAAAAAGAGGGCCAAAGAGCAAGAAATTTTATGGGGATAATTATTTTAATAATGTAAGAACTATCAAGCTGCCCGACAAACACCGTTGATATTTATTTTTCAGGGTGCGAGGGAATAATTGCACAAGATGTGGGGTTTTTACTGAAATAACATCATATTTTTGAAAAAGGGAGCTCTTTGAGCAAAAAATGAGGTTGACGATGCTTTTTCTTTCCGTTATAATATTCATCACGCTGAGTTACTCTGCCCCCTATGGGCAGCCAGCGCATTTTACAGTGACGACCGCAGGATGAAAGACTTGGGAACGGGCCTGTGTTTCCGGGACATCCTGTTCGTGGAGGGCGGCTTTGCCGCTTGTAACAAGATACAGGAGGTGTATCGTCATGGTTCGTACCTATCAGCCTAAGAAGCGTCAGCGCTCCAAGGAGCACGGTTTTCGGAAGCGTATGGCCGACAGAAATGGTCGCAAGGTTCTGGCACGTCGCCGTGCCCGGGGCCGCGCCCGGCTAACCCACTGATGATTGGGCAAATCGCATAGAAATCCAAAGGGGGCGGGGGAGCAGGATTCCACCGCCCCTGCGAAGCATCCGGGAAAAGACAGGCCTACCTGTGCCATGCTAAAGATGCACGGGCAAGGCGGATGTCTGAAGGGTAAAAGGGGAAGATCACGTGAAATATACGGTTTCCTTAAAGGAGAACCGGCAGTTCCGCCGGTTATATGCCAAGGGAAAAAGTGAGGTTTCCCCATATCTGGCCCTGTATTGGCGGAAAAACGGCGGCAAAGAAAACCGGCTGGGGATTACGGTTGGGGGCAAGCTGGGTAAGGCTGTAAAGCGGAACCTGGTTCGCCGCCGGCTGCGGGAGATTTACCGGACCAATGAGGAACGGTTTATGCCCGGACATGATCTTGTGGTGGTGGCCCGGGTACGGGCGGTACACAGCAGCTACCGGGAACTGGAGCACAGTCTATTGGGACTGGCTAAGCGGGCAAAGTTACTCCGGACTGAAGAAACTGTAGCGCACCAGGCTGCTGTGCTCAAAGGAGAGGGAGAGAAATGAAAGGGCTTTTTTTATGGCTCATCCGTTTCTATCGGAAGTTTATCTCACCGGGAATCGCCCCCCGCTGCCGCTACATTCCCACCTGCTCGGCCTACGCCATGGAGGCCATTGAAAAGTATGGGGCGTGGCGTGGCGGCTGGCTTGCCCTCCGGCGGATTCTGCGCTGTAATCCTTTTCACCGGCAGAAGTCAATTGAATACGATCCTGTGCCCTAAACCGGCTCCTGCGGATCAGCGGCAAGGCCCGTCGCGCTTTCAGGATAACATCGGAGTGCCGAACGAAGGGGACAACTTGTTCTTCAGCAAAGTAACTTGGAGGCAATGACAATATGACGATAATTTTGAAGCCCTTTTCACTACTTCTGGGTTGGCTCTATGCCATTACAGGAAGCTACGGTCTGGCCATCATTCTGTTTGGCCTGATCTTTAAGATTATTCTGTTCCCCATCTCCATCCGAGGGAGAAAGGGCATGCTGGACATGAGCCGTCTGTCCGATAAGCAGAAGGCGCTCCAGCAGAAATACGGCAGCGACCGCCAGCGCTACAGCATTGAGTTGCAGAACCTTTACACCACGGAGAACGTCAAGCCTTCCGGTGGATGTATCTGGTCCATGGCGCCTATTCCCATCCTCATGGCGCTGTACTTCATTTTGAGTCAGCCCTTTACCTATCTGCTGAATCTGACCACCAAGGCAGGCGGGGAGCTTGAGCAGCTGATTACCTTTATTCAGGGCGCAGGCGCAGCGACTGGCACTGCTACCACATCTGTGGCACAGCTTACCATTGCCCAGCAGGTGTATGATCGCTTTGGTGAGATTCAGGTGGCCCTGCCGGACATTGCTGCAAAAATTACCGCCCATGGCGGACCAATCGACTTCACTTTCTTCGGCATGAACTTATCGAAGATACCCGATATGGCTTTCTTTAGCAAAGATGTGGCTATGACCTGGGGCGAAGTGGGCTTGTTTCTCATCCCCATTTTCGCTGCCATTGCAGCATTGGCTTCCATGATGATCACCACCTACATTAACCGCCGGGTTCTGGGCACCCACAATGCGGCGCAGGACAGCACCACCCGTTCCATGTATATCATTCAGCCTGTGATCTCCCTCTGGCTGGGCTTCACCCTGCCCGCAGCACTGGGTATTTACTGGGCAGCGAACAGCGTGTTTGCCATCGGGCAGGAATTCTGCTCCATCGGCATCTTACGGAAGCATGTGAGAAAAACCAAGGCAGAGGCTGAGGCGCGAGCACTTGCTCAAAAGGAAAAGGAAAAAGAGCTAAAAAAGCAGGCAGCTGACCAGAAGCGTCAGAAAGCCGAGGAAGCACGACGGATTAAGATGGAGCGGCGCGTCAGCACAGACGGCATCGCCGAGAGCCGCGTGGGTATGCGTGCCTATGCCAAGGGCAGAACCTTTGATGGAGAGCGGCACCCCACCACACCCTATCGTGATCCGGATGATATCATCCGGGAAAAAACGGCAGCCCAAAAGGAAACGAAGATAGCAGACACGGGTAAGGCTACGGAGGAGCGGAAGTCCAAGAAAGTTAAGAAGGGACCCGCCCAGGAAGAGCTTCCCCACGGGATGAAGCTCAATGAAGCCGTGACCGCCCCGGCACAGGAAGAGATGCCGGTTATTCAGGAGGATTCCGCCGTGCTGGAGGAATCTGCCGAAAAGTTGGATGAATAAGGAGGCAGCACTGCCATGATAAAATGGATTGAGGCAACGGGAAAAAATGAAGAGGCAGCAATTGCCTCTGCCCTTTCTCAGCTAGGTCTGGAGCGCGATGACGTTTCCGTGGAAATTCTGGAAAGAGCAAAGAGCGGCTTTTTAGGACTGGGCTCTACCCCTGCCAGAGTCAAGGTGAGCTACGAGGCACCCGACGAGATACGTCCCAAGAAGGAAGTAACCGTAAAGGAAGCCGTCGTGAAGGAGGCTCCGGTGAAGGAGGCTCCGGTGAGGGAGCCCGTTAAAGAAACGGCACCTATCAAGGAAACAGCAAAAGAGGCGGCACCTAAGGTTCAGGCTCCCGTCCATCAGACTGCGGCCCCAGCACAGCAGGTGGCTTCCCCTGTCTCGGAGGAGCCCCATGAGGGGAGTGCGGCATCCGGTGATGCGGTGGAGAAGATTCACAGTTTTCTCACCGGCTTGATGACGCAGCTGGACGTCCAGGCCACACCTCGTATTGAGGCACGGGCTGAGGGCGGCTATCAGGTTTATTTGGAGGGTGACCAGCTGGGCGCCCTCATCGGCCACCGGGGTGAGACCCTAGATGCTATTCAGCAGCTTACTAACTACTCCGTAAACCGCAGCCGCACCAAGCGGATTCGCATCCACATTGATGTGGAAAACTATCGTGCCAAGCGTGAGGAATCTCTCCGCCGTCTGGCGGAGAAAGTGGCAGGCAAGGTTGTGAAGTATCGTAAGAACATCACCCTGGAGCCCATGAACGCCTACGAGCGCCATGTGATTCATGAAGCCTTGCAGGAGTTCCCTGATGTGGTGACTTACTCCACAGGAACCGAGCCAAATCGTCGCACGGTGGTTGCCTACACCAAAGGCAAGCATAAATACTAAGTGAAAAGCGCCTGATGTCGCGCGGCGGGAGAGGGCTCCCGCCGCGCTGTCTGTAATCGGGTTCTGCCGGGTGCCCCGTGGTTGGGGAATGGAACCGGCAGGGAATCATAAGGGAGGCCCTCGTTCATGGAAGATCGCCTAAGAAGCCGCATAGATCCAGAGCTGTTACGCTGGTATGATGCATCCCCCGGCTTTGATTTCGACAATTTAGAAGACTTTGTGGAAAAAATGAATACTTTGGAGCTAGAGGCCCTGCGGGAGGATCCGGCGGTGCGAACCTGGGAAGAAACCATCCCCGGGCCTCAAGGTGCGCCGTCCATCAAGCTGCGGTGCTATGCCCCCCAAGAAGGGACGGGCCCTGCCCCAGGTCTGCTGTTTTTCCACGGCGGAGGGTTTCTCTTTGGCAGTGTTTACCGGCAGGAGAGCCTGTGCCAGCGATATGTGAAGGCTGTGGGCTGCGTGGTCATCTCGGTGGAGTATCGTCTGGCCCCCAAGTGGAAGGCTCCCGCCCCGGTGGAGGACGCCTATGCAGCGCTTTTGTGGGTGCATGAAAACGCAGCATCCATTGGGGTTGATCCCACCCGCCTGGCAGCAGCGGGACTCTCTGCGGGGGGCACCATCACGGCGGCTCTGGCTATGATGGCCCGGGATCGAAATGGCCCCAAGCTATGCCTGCAGATGCCTCTCTACGGGGAGCTGGACTGGCATCTGGAGACGCCCTCCAGCCAGGAGATCACCTCCCAAAAAGTTTGGTGCTACGAGAACAACCGTACCTCCTGGGATCTCTATCTCTGTGAGGATAAGGCCGTGGACTACTACGATGCTCCGGCTCTCTGCCGGAACCTGAGGGATCTGCCCCCAGCCTTCTCCTTTGTGGGGGAATTGGATCCCGTGCGGGACGAGAACATGGCCTTCTGGGCACGGCTTCTCCAGGCGGGAATCCCGGTGGAGTGCCATGTGTTCCCCGGTGCCTTCCACTGCTTTGAGCTTGGCGTCCCCGAGGCTCGGATTAGCCAGAAGGCCTATGAACTGAGCTACGCGGCGCTGCGTCGAGCATTCTATGGCTAAGGCGGTCTGATCGGCCCAATAAATGTGATACATATGTGGATGAATGGGAAGAATCTCAGGTGTAAAGAGGGGGATGTTGTGGTACAATCCAAGGAGGGCCGGGAATCTGCCCTGGGTCGGACTCGCTATCCTTCGGCCTTGATCTTCACCGGAGAGAATCGAAGGGAGCTGGCGGAAGAGACCGCCAGAGCCTATCTCTGTACCGGAGAGACACCCCCCTGCGGCGTCTGCCCCCATTGCCGGAAGGCACTGGAGGGTATCCACCCGGACATCATCCATGTGGGTGTTCCGGGAGAGACGTTGAAGGTGGATCAGATCCGCGCCATGCGGACAGACGCCTATATTAGACCCAATGAGGGTGCCTTTAAGGTCTATATCATCAGTACGGCGGAAACCATGAACCCCAGCGGGCAGAACGCCCTGCTAAAACTGCTGGAGGAGGGGCCCTCCTATGCGGCCTTCTTCTTTCCGGTGCCCAATCC
>JAGFXS010000023.1 GCA_017861415.1 Bacillota bacterium | reverse complement strand
CGGATGGCGCCTATGGCAAAAGCCGAGGCCTTGTCCGGCACTGCCACCCGGACAATCTCACAGCCAGCGCTTTGAAGGCGACGGATCTGCATCACCGTCGCCTCCACCTCCGCTGTGTTTGTATTCGTCATAGATTGAATGGTTACCGGAGCGCCTCCGCCTATGGCAACGCCACCCACCATCATTTGTTTTGTCATAGCATCTACCTCACCAGCTTGATAACATCCTGGAAGGTGACTATCACCATCAGGCCGATCAAAAGCACAAATCCCGCGGCATGGATATAGGCTTCATACTTGGAATTAAGCTCCCGGCGGGTGAGCAGGTGGTATCCCTTCCCCACCAATAGTAGAAACACACGGCCCCCGTCTAGGGCTGGAATGGGCAACATGTTCATAATGGCCAGGTTCACCGCCACCAGGGCAATGATATAACAGAGATTCATGACTCCTGCCATTAAGCTTTGGGCACCCGCCTGGGCGCTGGTCTCCCCGATCATGGAGACGATCCCCACAGGGCCAGCCAGATCCTTCATGCCAGCATCGCCTTTGGCCAACATCTGTAGCCCCAGCCAGACGGAGCGGGCAAAGTAACCCGCAGTCCCCCAAGTCTCACTAAGCACACGGCCGGGGGTGGCCACTACGGATTGAAAATTGATTCCATAGCGGAGCACGGACTGGCCGTTAGTCATATATTCCCGGGGTTTTAAAGGAAAATCTGTTCTCTCCATCACCTGACCGTCTCGCTGGATGAGCAGATTCATGGTCTCACCATTGGAGAGGTTAAAATACAGGGTAACATCACTATAGATGTGTACTTTTCGTCCATCTACGGCGAGGATACGGTCTCCAGGCAATAATCCTTCCTCGCTCTGCCCGGGGAATCCCTCAGCAAAACTCTGAATGACCGGCACAGCAAAGCCGGTACTCTGAGAAAGGAGCAGCAACAGCAGCAACAGTCCCGCTACGAAATTCATAAAGGACCCGGCACACAGAATCACCAGCTTCCTCCACAAGGATTTCTTAGCAAAGGAGTCCGGCGACGCCGTATCCTCGTCCTCCCCCTCCATGGCGCAGAATCCGCCTATGGGAAAGGCCCGCAGGGAGTACAAGGTCTCCCCCTTCTGCTTGGACCAGAGAGCAGGACCCATTCCGATGGCAAACTCATTGACCCGGACACCCAGTCGCTTTGCAGCAATGAAATGCCCCCACTCATGGACTGCAATGAGTACGCCGAACATTAATATCGCCAGGATAATATAGACTAGCAAACCATTCACCTCAAATAACGGGCAGGCTCCTCCGACGCGGCGCGTCGGGCGCTGGCATCTGCCTCCAATACGGTCTCAAGGGTAACCGCCTTCTCCGGCTGCACAAGTGCCATGGTTCGCTCCACCAGCCGCGGAATATCCAGAAAGCCGATCTCCCCCTTCAAAAACCGCGCCACAGCAATCTCATTGGCTCCGTTCATGATGGCAGGCAGCGTTCCACCCTCCTTTGCTGCGTGGATGGCCAGAGCCAGGCAAGGGAAGGCCTCTGTATCCGGCTGCTGGAAGGTCAGAGGCGGGCAAGAGAGAAGGTCCAGCTCCGTAGCCGGCCCCGGTACGCGCCGTGGCCAAGTCAGGGCGTACTGGATAGGAACCCGCATATCTGGAGTTCCCAATTGCGCTAAGACCGCATTATCACAGTATTCCACCAGAGAGTGAACTATACTCTGCCGATGCACCAAAACGGAAATTTTTTCCGGCGGTAGCCCAAACAGGCACATTGCCTCCAAAAACTCCAGTCCCTTATTCATCAAGGTTGCGGAATCAATGGTCACCTTCGCGCCCATGGTCCAGTTGGGATGCTTCAGGGCTTGTTCCAGGGTAACCTGTTCCAAAGCTTCCCTCGTATATCCGAAAAAGGGGCCACCGGATGCCGTGAGCAGCAGCCGCTTCACCTCTTCCCGTCCGCGGCTGCCCTGCAAACACTGAAATATGGCGGAGTGCTCCGAATCAACGGGGATAACCTCCACATTTCGAGCTTTGGCCTCGGCCATCACCAGTGGACCGGCACAAACCAGAGTCTCTTTGTTAGCCAGGGCAATTCGTTTCCCCGCCCCGATGGCGGCCAGTGTTGGGACTAGACCGGCAATACCCACCATGGCTGTAACCACTGTCTGGGCTTCATCAAAGCAGGCCGCCTCTAAAATACCTTCTGACCCTGAAACCACACGGATGTCCGTATCCCGAAGACGCTGCTTCAAATCAGCGGCGGCGGTCTCATCCGCCGCCGCCACAAGTTTTGGTCTGAAGGCACGGGCCTGACGCTCTAGCAGCGCCACATTTCGGTGGGCAGCTAAAGCCGCAACAGGAATGCCGCAGGAGGCAGCCACTTCCAAGGTCTGGGTTCCAATTGACCCTGTAGACCCCAAAATTGAAATCGTTTTATTCATCAGAATATTCCTCGCCTGTCAAGAGGTAAAGGCAGGCAGCACCATAATCAACACTTCAATAAAAGGTGCGCAAAAGATGACGCTGTCAAAGCGATCTAACACACCGCCGTGTCCGGGAAATATGTCGCCGAAATCCTTAATCCCGTTCTGCCGCTTTACATAGGAGAAGGACAGATCTCCTATCTGCGAGACCGCGCTGCCCAAGCAGCCATAAATCAGCAGGGCCGCAAAGTGAACCTCCACCCCCATGATATGGCCTATAATCAAGCCGTAAAGCAAGGCGGCCAGCGTACCGCCTGCAAGACCACCAATGGAACCCTCCAAGGTCTTTTTGGGGGAAATCCCCGGAGCCAGCTTTCGCTTTCCGAACAGCATGCCGGAAAACATGGCGCAGGCATCAGACATGAAGGGGATGATCAGCGGCACTAGAATGTAGCAAAGTCGCAGAGGCAAGGCATTGATGCGCACCAAAGACGAAAGAAAATAGGGGATAAACACAGAGAAAAAGAACACTGCCCCAATGGAGCTCACTTTAACGGCATAATTGCTGGGAAGCGCCTCCATAAAAAGCAATCCCACATAGAGGAGCATGGCAATAAGAGCCGGAAGCTGCCCTTCCCCGAAATAGACCCAGAAAGGTATACCCGCAGACAAAACCATAGAGTAGGCCTGTATACGCAGATGTTTCACTCCCAAGGCACGACTTGCCTCATAAGAGGCCACCATGGCCAGCAGAGCTACAAATACGGGCGTAAAAATTGGCGGTAGCCCCAGCAGCACCCACAATAAAATCGGAGAGCCAACCAAGGCCACCAGGATTCGATTTCTCAACCTCACACGCCCCCAAATCTACGCTGCCTGCGTTGATATATCCCAAGAATACGATCCAGTTCGCCCGGGGTGAAATCCGGCCAGAGTACCTGCGTAAAATAGTATTCCGCATAGGCGGACTGCCAAAGTAAAAAATTTGAAATGCGAACCTCTCCGCTGGGTCGTATCACCAGATCCGGGTCTGGGATATCCTTGGAGTAGAGATGTCGGGCCAAGTCTTTTTCCGTAAAATTGTCCGGATCCAGGTTTCCATCCATGCAGTCCCGGGCACAAGCCCTGGCGGCTCGCAGGATTTCATCCCTGCCTCCGTAATTAAGGCAAATGTTCACCTGGATTTCCGATTCATAGCTGCGAGAAATCCGCTCCGTCTCATCGCAGAGCAGGCGCAGCTCGCGGGATAAGGGGGTTAGATCTCCAAAAAAGCGGAGCCTAATTTTATCCTTTGCCATTTTTTCGGCGGCCTCCAGAAGATACTTCTCCAGAAGGCCCATAATGGCGGAAACCTCCTCCTTGGGACGCTTCCAGTTCTCCGTGGAGAAAGCATACACCGTGAGGTACGGAATTCCTAAGTGTTTGCAGTGGGTTGCTATGGTACGAAAGGTCTCCGCTCCGGCGGCGTGCCCTGCCGTACGGGGCAGACCGCGACCCTTGGCCCACCGCCCGTTTCCATCCATGATAATGGCCACATGGCGGGGCAGGCGCCCTCTGTCCAAAGTTCCCGCCTGCCCTCTTCTCTTCCAAAATGCCATAGGTCTCCTTACAGCTCCAGTAGCTCAGTTTCTTTTTTCGCAGTCAGCTCGTCGATTTCCCGGCAGCGCTTGTCGGTCATGTCCTGGAGTTCCTTCTCGTATTCCTTCAGGTCATCCTCGGTGATTTCCGACTTCTTTTTCATGGCCTTGAACTTCTCCACAGCATCCCGACGGATGTTACGGATAGCAACCTTGCCACCTTCGCCGTACTTCTTCACTTGTTTGGTGAGATCACGGCGGCGTTCCTCCGTTAGCTGGGGGAAAGACAACCGAATAATCTTGCCGTCATTCTGGGGGTTAAGCCCTAGATCTGAGGTGAGAATGGCTTTCTCAACGGCCTTCAGCAGGGATGCGTCCCAGGGCTGGATGGTCAGGGTACGTGGATCCGGCGCAGCGATGGCAGCCACTTGCTGGAGTGCGGTATCAACACCGTAATACTCTACAGAGAGCTTATCCAGTACAGCGGGATTGGCTCGACCTGCCCGAACCGCGGCAAAGTCACTCATCACCACTTCGATGGTCTTCTTCATCTTGTGGTCATATTCCTGAAATATCTCTTTCATGGTTTTACGTCCTCCTTCACAATGGTACCGATTTGTTCGCCCATCACGACCCGCAGGATGTTTCCGGGATCTTTCAAGGCAAAAAGCATCACGGGGATCTTGTTGTCCATGGACAGGGATGTGGCGGTGAAATCCATCACCTGCAGATGCCCTGCCAGCACATCGTCATAGGTTATGCTATCGTATTTCACTGCGTTGGGATCCACTTTGGGGTCAGCGCTGTATACCCCGTCTACGTTTTTGGCAAGAAGAATAATGTCCGCACCGATTTCCGCTGCCCGGAGTACCGCGGCCGTATCGGTGGAGAAATAAGGGTTACCGGTGCCCGCTCCGAAAATCACTACGCGCCCCTTTTCCAGGTGACGAATGGCCTTGGACCGGATATATGGTTCCGCCACGGAGCGCATTTCGATGGCAGTCTGTACCCGAACCTCCACACCCTTCTGCTCTAGCACGTCGGCCACGGCCAGACAGTTGATCACGGTGGCCAGCATGCCCATATGGTCCGCGCGGGAGCGCTCCATTCTGTCGCCGCCGTCCTTCAAGCCGCGCCAGAAATTGCCGCCGCCTACCACCATGCCCACCTCAACTCCGCGCTTGGTGCATTCACAAATGACATCGCACACCTGTCCAATAACGCCAAAATCAAGGCCGCGAGAAGCTTCTCCTGCCAGTGCTTCCCCGCTAATTTTTAAGAGCACGCGTTTATACTTCGGTTCATCCATACGAAGTCCTCCTGCTGATTGTTCAAAATTCGCTGTGGTCTATTTTAATATAGATTCACTCATTTGCAAAGAGGATTCCTAAAAATCTTTTTGTTTTCTTTCATTTGTAGTGAAAATGTTTATGTAGCCGCTATTTTTTAAAGTAATCCAAAAACCTCTGGCTATCTTCTAGGTTTTATACTATAATATGTTGAGGCTTTACTAGATGCTGTGAATTTCATTTTGTTTTAGGAGGCATTATGTCGATCATTGTGACGGCGGACAGCAGCTGCGACCTGCCAAAGGATGCCCTGTCCCCCATCCCCTTTGAACTAATCCCCCTCACCATTATCCAAAACGGTGTGGAGTACTTAGATGGTGTGGATATCACTCCTGAAGATATTTACCGGCGGGTGGCCCAGGGCGAACCCGTCCCTACCACCAGCGCAGTCAATGTGGCGGACTATCACGCACGTTTTTCCGCCCTTTCCCACCAGCACGACGCAGTCATTCATATTTCCTTAGGCTCCGGCATTTCTTCCTGCTATACCCACGCAAAGCTAGCAGCAGAAGGCTTTCCCAATGTGTACCTGGTGGACTCCCAGAATATATCCGTAGGCTCCGGCCTTCTGGTTCTGGAAGCGAAGCGGCTGATCGAGGAAGGCCGAAACCCCAAAGAAATTGCCGATATTCTAACTGAAATGGCAAAACGGGTGGAGTTTACCTTCCTCATTGACCAGCTCACCTACCTTCATAAAGGAGGACGCTGCTCCGGAATTGCCGCCCTGGGGGCAAATCTGCTACGCCTGAAACCCTCTATTGCAGTGCATGAGGGCGGGACTCTGGGCATGGCTAAAAAATACCGCGGCGTTATGGAAAAGGTTCTTCCTCAGTTTTTGCAGGATCGACTAAAAGATCGAAGTGATATCATTGCTGAGAAAACCCTTCTTGTCACCACCAGTTGTCCCGCTCACTGGATTACCCTGTCAACGGATCAACTCCAGCAACACGCCGGACTTACGTCAGACATACTTTATTACGCTGGCTGTACTATCTGTAGCCATTCTGGCCCACAGGCATTGGGACTTGCTGTACTTAAGCAATAAATTCCGCCTATATTTTCCGCAAAACAGCTGCTCTTTTGAATCAAAAAAGGGCAGCTGTTTATTTTTTTACATTTTACTTAAGTTTAACATAGCCACGATGATTTTCTTTACCTTAAACGCGTAAACTAAGGTCAAGCTACAAGAATATCTTTTAAAATGATCGTTTGGAGGAAATAAAAATGAAAAAAAGCAAAAAACTTCTTGGTGTGGTCCTGACCGCTACCCTTTCCCTTCTGACTCTGGCCGGCTGCGGCGGAGATGCCGGAACCGGCGGCACAGACACAGAAAACCAGCCTATCACTGTCATTTCCCGCGAAGACGGTTCCGGCACCCGCGGTGCCTTCATTGAGCTCTTTGGCGTCGAAGTGAAGGACGCCAAAGGTAACAAGGAAGATATGACCATTGAGACTGCAGAGATCACCAACAGCACCTCCGTCATGATGACCTCCGTCGCCGGAGACCCCAGTGCCATCGGCTATATCTCCTTAGGCTCCCTTAACGATACCGTGAAGGCCTTGAGCATTGACGGTGTGGCTCCCAGCGCAGAAAGCATTGTTGATGGCACTTATGCCATTGCCCGTCCCTTCAACGTCGCCACCAAGGGTGATGTAAGCCCCGTTGCACAGGATTTCCTGGACTTCATCTTTAGTGCTGATGGTCAGGCCGTCGTAGCATCCAAAGGCTACGTCCCCGTGGAAAATACCGGCGCTTATGCCGGCAGCCTCCCCTCCGGCAAGGTTGTCGTAGCAGGCTCCTCCTCCGTCACCCCGGTCATGGAGGCCTTGAAGGAAGCCTACACGGCAATTAATCCCAATGCAAGTATTGAAGTTCAGCAGAGCGATTCCACCACAGGCATGAACTCCGTGGATGAAGGAATCTGCGATATCGGTATGGCCTCACGCGATCTGAAAGACAGCGAGATTGAAAAGGGACTTGTGGGGCAGGCCATCGCCATGGACGGCATCGCTGTCATCGTAAATCTGGATAACCCCATTAGCGACCTGACGAACACCCAGGTCAAGGACATCTACACCGGCGTTTCCACCTTGTGGAGCGACCTTAAGTAAAGACGCCCCAAGCAGGCCGGAGCCCTTCGCTCCGGCTTATTCCCATAAGGAGTTCACCCTATGAATCAATTGAAAGAAAAAGTCATGCATGTGGTCTTTTTGCTGGCTGCTTGCGTTTCCATTCTCTGCGTCGTGCTGATTTGCCTTTTCCTATTCGCCAACGGACTGCCGGCCATTGGCGAAATCGGGCCATTGGAGTTTCTATTGGGTACCCGCTGGAAGCCGGGCAATGACCTTTTTGGCATTGCCCCCATGATTTTGGGAAGCCTCTTTGTCACTGCGGGTGCCATTATATTCGGCGTCCCCTTTGGTGTCCTCACCGCCGTTTTTTTGGCTCGTTTCTGTCCAAAACGATTCCACGGTCTTCTTTCTTCTGCCGTTTCCCTGATGGCGGGCATCCCCTCCATCGTCTACGGTTTCTTCGGCCTTGTGGTCCTAGTCCCCTGGATTAGAATCGCCTTTGGCGGCGGAAAGAGCATACTTACCGCTTCTCTTCTACTGGGCATTATGATTCTTCCCACGGTGATCAGCGTTTCTGAGGCTGCCCTTCGCGCGGTACCTAGCTCATATTATGAGGGCGCCTTGGCTCTGGGCGCCAGCCACGAGCGCAGTGTCTTTTTCACGGTATTGCCGGCAGCAAAATCCGGCATTATGGCCGCCATCGTGTTGGGCATTGGCCGGGCTGTAGGTGAAACCATGGCTGTGATTATGGTGGCCGGCAACCAGGCCGTTATCCCCTCCGGAATAACAAAGGGCGTTCGAACTCTGACTGCCAATATTGTTCTGGAAATGGGCTACGCCGCAGATCTTCACCGGGAAGCGCTGATTGCCACCGCCGTGGTGCTCTTCATCTTCATTCTTCTGATCAACCTCCTTCTTTCTGTCATTAAAAGGAGGGCCTTGTCATGAAAAAACGCTGGGATCCTGCATCCTTGCTCCTGCGCATTCTGGTTTTTTGCGGAGCAACCTTTACCTTTCTTACCTTGGTCTTCCTCATCGCTTACATTTTGGTACAGGGTGTTCCCCATCTAACCCCCTCCCTCTTTGCGCTCCACTACACCTCGGAGAACGTATCTCTTACCCCTGCCCTTATCAACACCGTTTACATGACGGGCTTGTCCCTCCTCATGGCCGCTCCCTTGGGCATATTCTCCGCCATCTATCTAGTAGAATACGCCAAGCGCGGCAACCGTATTGTAGGACTCATCCGTATTGCAGCGGAGGTTTTGGCAGGTATTCCCTCCATCGTCTACGGTCTTTTCGGCATGATATTCTTTGTGGTCACCCTCCACTGGGGCTACTCTCTGCTGGCCGGCACCTGTACCCTGACCATCATGATACTTCCCCTCATCATGCGCACCACAGAGGAGGCTCTCATCGCCGTTCCTACCTCCTACCGAGAGGGCAGCTTCGGTCTGGGAGCCGGTCGCCTTCGCACCGTGTTCTCCATCGTTCTGCCAGCCGCCATCCCCGGCATTCTGGCGGGCATTATTCTGGCTGTAGGCCGTATTGTGGGCGAGACCGCCGCTCTCATCTTTACCGCAGGCACCCTGGCAGAGATTCCGAGTAGTGTCTTTGACTCCGCCCGCACCCTGTCGGTGCATATGTACAACCTATCCAGCGAGGGTCTCTATATGGATCAGGCCTCTGCCACCGCCGTCGTCCTGCTGGCTCTGACCCTGCTTATTAACACCGCTTCTGCCTGGATTGCTAAAAAAATGTCGGGAGGCTCCCATGGATAAAAAGATTGTGATTGAAAACCTGAATTTGCATTACGGCAGCTTTCAGGCCCTAAAAAATATCGACATGCAAATTGGGAAGGGTGAGGTCACCGCCTTTATAGGCCCCTCAGGTTGCGGAAAATCCACTCTGCTGAAATCCCTCAACAGGATGAACGACTTGGTGGAGGACTGCAAAATCACCGGCAAGGTTCTTCTTGACGGTGTGGATATCTACAAGGATTTGGATGTAAGCCTCCTCCGCAAGCGGGTGGGCATGGTCTTCCAACGCCCGAACCCCTTCCCAATGAGCATTTATGACAATATCGCCTTTGGTCCCCGCACCCATAATATCCGCTCCAAAGTGCAGCTGGACGAAATTGTGGAGCGTGCCCTTCGTTCCGCCGCCATCTGGGAGGAGACCCGAGACCGACTGAAAAAGAGCGCTCTGGGCCTCTCTGGCGGCCAGCAGCAGCGCCTCTGTATTGCCCGCGCTCTGGCAGTGGAGCCGGAGGTTCTTCTCATGGACGAACCCACCTCCGCTTTAGATCCCATTTCCACCTCCAAAATAGAAGAGCTTGTGAGTGAGCTGAGTTTACAGTATACTATAGTTATCGTCACTCACAACATGCAGCAGGCGGTGCGCATCTCCGACAAAACAGCCTTCTTCCTGCTGGGTGACATGGTCGAGTACGACAGCACCGAGAATATTTTCTCCATGCCAAAAGACAAGCGCACGGAGGACTACATCACAGGGAGGTTTGGATGATGCGTCACCAGTTTGAACAGCAACTTGAAACTTTGCATAACAACCTCATTTACATGGGCGCCTTGTGCGAAGACGCCATTGCCTGCGCCACAAAGGCACTTCTGGACGGCAATGCCGACCTGCGAGAGCGCGCGCTCTCTCTAGAGCAGGACATTAATATCATGGAGCGGGATATCGAACAGCTTTGCGTCCGCTTGCTCCTGCGTCAGCAGCCCGTCGCCAGCGATCTGCGCAAAATTACAGCGGCCCAGAAAATGATCACCGATATGGAGCGCATCGGCGACCAGGCGGCGGACATTGCCGAGCTGTCCGCCTTTATGGTGGACAGCCCCGTAAAGCGTGACGTTCACATCGCCGATATGGCCCGGGCAACCATCAAGATGCTCACAGACAGCATAGACTCCTTCGTCCGCCTGGACTATGACCAGGCCTGGACGGTCATTCGCTATGATGATGTGGTGGATAATCTATTCACCACTGTACGGGGAGAACTGATTGAAGTCCTCACCAAAGACGGAAATCTTGGCGGAGAATGCCTGGATCTGCTGATGATTGCCAAGTATTTTGAGCGCATCGGTGACCATGCGGAAAACCTGGCCGAATGGGTGCTCTATGCCGTCACCGGTGACCGCCGCATGGAGGGCGAAGAAGGAGAGGCACAGAATGGTCTACATTCTGGAGGATGAAACCAGCATCCGAAATCTGGTTGTGTATACCTTGAATCAGTCCGGCATGGAGGCCGAGGGCTTTGACAATAGCCAAAAATTCTGGATGGCTATGGAAAGACGACGCCCTCAACTGGTTCTGTTGGACATTATGCTTCCGGGTGATGATGGCCTGTCCATTCTGCGGCAGCTTCGTTCCTCCCCGGATACCGCCCGTCTGCCGGTAATGATGCTCACCGCAAAGGGAACTGAATACGATAAGGTGCAGGGGTTGGACGCCGGCGCTGACGACTATCTGCCCAAGCCCTTCGGGATGATGGAGCTAGTGGCCAGAGTGCGAAGCCTGCTACGCCGCACAGAGCCATCGCCCCAAACCGGTGAGTTTCGCCTGGGTTCCCTTTTTGTAAGCATTCCCCGCTACCTGGTTACTTTTGACGGCACCCCCCTAACCCTAACCCCAAAAGAGTTTGATGTGCTGGTCTTTTTCCTGCGGCACCCCCGTATGGTGTTAACTCGTGACCAGATCATGTCCGGCGTCTGGGGGCAGGACTTTGACGGAGAAAGCCGCACAGTGGATGTACACATTCGCTCTCTGCGATCCAAGCTGGGCACTTTCGGGCAGTACATTGAAACCGTGCGAGGCGTGGGGTATCGGCTGGGAGACATTCATGAGACGTAAAATCTTTTTCTCCACCGCGTTGTTGTCGGTGTCAGCAGTCTTAATTACCGCTGCCTTGATTACCCTTGCCGCTTATCAGGACTCTTTCTCTGCGGTAAAGTCTCAGGTGCGAAGCAATTGTCTATCCCTGCAGAGCGAGCTCTCCAACTGGGAAATATCCGAGCTGAGCAAACTGAAGGCCGTCACCGGCCATCGACTAACCCTTATCTCTCCTGATGGGATGGTTCTCTATGACAGCAGTCGCAATTCGTCCAACATGGAAAACCATCTCAACCGTCCGGAGATTCAATCCGCATTGAACCAGGGTTACGGCGAAGACATCCGCTTTTCCGATACATTGCGGGAGCAAACCTACTACTATGCGGTTCTGCTGGCCGACGGCAGTATTCTACGAGTGTCCGACACCACTGCCAGCGTGCTGGCCTCCTTTGACCAGTTGTTTGGACTCATGCTTACCATTGTAGTAGTTGTGGGTCTGGCGGCAATTTTAATGGCCTCCTATCTGACCCGGCGCATCGTCCATCCCATTAATAGCATTGACTTGGATTT
>JAGFXS010000102.1 GCA_017861415.1 Bacillota bacterium | reverse complement strand
ACTTCCAGGCAGCCCAAGGGGCCAGCCCAGGGGATGTCCGAGAAAGCCAGGCAGGCGGAGGTGCCGATCATGGCGGTGACCTCGGGGGAGCAGTCGTAATCTACGCTCATGACGGTGCAGGTGACCACCACGTCGTTGCGGAAATCGCTGGGGAACAGGGGGCGGATGGCACGGTCAATGACCCGAGAGGCCAGAACCGCAGGCAGAGAGGGCTGGCCCTCACGGCGCATAAAGGAGCCGGGGATGCGGCCTACGGCGTAGAGCTTCTCTTCAAAGTCTACGGACAGGGGGAAGAAGTCGATGCCGTCGCGGGGACGGGGTGCGGCGGTGATGGCCACCAGAACACAGGTGTCGCCATAGCGCACCATTGCCGAGGCGTTGGCCAGCTCTGCGATCTTGCCTACTTCAATGGAGAAGGGGCGGCCGGCAATTTCGGTTTTAAATATCTTGTGGTTGGTAAAGTTCTTCTGGCTGATAATAGTTGACATAGAAAACTCCTTTCAATATTACCTGCCACACGGAAAGCCGCGCTCTTTAGCACTTGAAGAAAAAGCGTATGGAAGGCACAGTGGCGCTGCTTCTTCAACTGCTAAAAAAACGGATCAGGCTTTCTGGCGGGCAAGGTCGGGTGTGAATAAGGGGACGGTGCAGATCTGCTACACCGTCCCCCGTCAGGCTTTTGATACTGCTTACTTACGGATGCCCAGCTTAGCAATCAGAGCACGATAGCGCGCGATGTCCTTCTTCGCCAGATAATCCAGCATCTTGCGACGCTTACCGACCATCTGAAGCAGGCCGCGGCGGCTGTGATTGTCGTGCTTGTGGATCTTCAGGTGCTCCGTCAGCTCGTTAATGCGGGCTGTGAGGATGGCAACCTGTACCTCGGGGGAACCGGTGTCGGTTCCGTGGGTGCGGTTGGCCTCAATTACGGCAGTCTTTTCTTCCTTGCGAATCATGGGATATTTCCACCTTTCATACTATATGCCTCAAACCGAGTAACAGGCCAGGTGCGTCCTGAAACCAAGTTGGAGGTAGTGCACATAATACGTGCATATTACAGTATAACACCGGGAATTCCTTCTGTAAAGTAGAAAATCACGCCTTGGGAAAATGACGGCCTTCTCTGCGAGAACCTCGCAAGACCAGTCTTCCCAATTAAAGGCGTGACATTCCGTTTTCTATCATTTTTTTGACACGCTGCACCGAATCGTTTACAGAAGCACGCGGAACAGCGTGACAAAGATCAGTACCAACATGGAAAAGCCCACGCAGATCTCCAGAATCAAAGCAAGATCCTGAAGCTTGCGGCGCAAAGAGTTTGAATGGCCTGTCCCTTTTTCGGACGTGGAGGTACTGTCAAGGGCAGCAGATTCCGCGGCATTGTCTCTGGTCAGCTCCCGCCGATATGCGTCCAGATCTACAATTTTGCTTTGCGGCTCGCGAATGCGAACGGTTGTCGTAAAAGAAACACTGCGCATGAATATCCCTCCTGTCGGGCGCTCCCGGGAACGCAAATCAGAACCTTTGTTCGATAAAATTCTATCGCATACAGGCAGGGAAGTCAAGGGAGTTTCGGTGACAATTTCAGCCGAAACGATTACAGTTTCGATACAAAAAGACAGCGTCCATGCCAGAAAAACAGGGGTGTCAGCGCCCTGAAAAGAGGGGGTTAGCCCTCTCCGGCACGGCGTTTCTGATCCCGCAGCCGCAGGCTGTGCTCCAGAATCCGCTTCCGCAAACGCAGGGTCTTGGGGGTGACCTCCAAGAGCTCATCGTCGGCCAAAAATTCCAGGCACTGCTCTAAGCTGAGTTGGCGGTTGGGGATTAGGCGGGTGGCATCATCACTGCCGGAGGCCCGCATATTGGTGAGCTGCTTCCGACGGCAGACGTTCACCGTGATGTCCTCGGCTTTGGGCGTTTCACCCACTACCATGCCTGCATAGACAGGGACACCGGGGCCGATGAACAGCGTGCCGCGCTCTTGGGAGCTCCAAAGGCCGTAGGTAACGGATTCTCCCGTCTCATGAGCCACCAAACTGCCGGAATTCCGCCGGGACAGCTCGCCCTTAAAGGGTGCATAAGAATCAAACACCGAGGCCATGATACCTTCGCCCTTGGTATCTGTTAAGAATTCGTTCCGATAGCCAAAGAGGCCTCGGGCAGGCACTAAAAAGGTCAGCTTCATGCGGGCGCCAACGGGGGTCATTTCTACCAGATCGCCTTTGCGGCTGCCCAGCTTCTCAATCACAGCGCCGACAGCATCCGCCGGTACGTCGCAGACCAGCCGCTCCATGGGTTCACAGCGCTTGCCGTCAATCTCCTGATACAGCACACGGGGCGGAGAAACCTGGAACTCGTAGCCCTCCCGCCGCATGGTCTCAATGAGGATGGACAGGTGCATTTCTCCGCGGCCTGCCACGTTGAAGGCCTCGGTGGAGTCGGTCTCCTTGATCTTGAGAGAGACATCCTTCAGGGTCTCTCGCCACAGGCGATCCCGAAGATTCCGGGAGGTAACGTATTTGCCCTCTCGCCCTGCAAAGGGGGAGTCGTTCACGGAGAAGGTCATCTCCATGGTGGGGGCGGAAATCTGCACGAAGGGCAGGGGCTCCGGGGTGTTTGCTGCACAGATAGTATCGCCAATGGTAATATCCCCGATGCCGGACATGGCGATGATGTTTCCGGCGGCGGCCTCGGTGACGGGGGTTTTGCCTAGACCGTCAAATTGGTAGAGGTTTACCGCTTTGGCTTTCTGGATGCTCTCGGGATGATGGTAGTTGCAGACGGCGATCTCCTGATTCTGCCGGATGACGCCACGCTCAATCCGTCCGATGGCGATGCGGCCCACAAACTCGTTGTAATCAATGGAGGAGACCAGCATCTGGAAGGGGCTCTCCTCGTCGGCCTCCGGCGCCGGGATATAGGCCAGGATGGTTTCAAACAGGGGAGTCAAATCCGTACCCAGCACATCGGGGCTCAGGGAGGCGATGCCCTGCCGAGCGGAGCAGAACAGCATGGGGGAGTCCAATTGCTCGTTGGTGGCGTCCAGCTCCAGCAGCAGCTCTAGCACCTCGTCGATGACCTCGTAAATCCGCTGGTCCGGACGGTCAATCTTATTCACCACCACAATCACCCGGTGGCCCAGCTCTAGAGCCCGGGAGAGGACAAATCTGGTCTGGGGCATGGGGCCTTCCGCTGCATCCACCAGAAGGATGACGCCATTGACCATCTTTAAGATTCGCTCTACCTCGCCGCCGAAGTCTGCGTGGCCCGGGGTGTCCACGATGTTGACCTTCACGTCTCCGTACTGAATTGCTGTATTTTTCGCTAGAATAGTAATGCCGCGTTCACGCTCTAAATCGCCGGAGTCCATGACCCGCTCAACCATGGCTTGGTTCTCTCGGTAAACACCGCCCTGCTTCAGCATTTGATCCACCAGCGTGGTCTTGCCGTGGTCAACGTGGGCGATGATGGCTACGTTTCGTAATCTCTCGTTTCCCATTTGGGGTTACACTTCCCTTGATCTCATTAGAATTTCATCATCAATGATAATAACAATCTTATACTATAACAAATAGAATGCTAAATTGCAATGAAAATATTAAGATTTGCCCCTAAGGGCTTGTTAAAAGAAAGTTTACAAGGGGCTTTCTTGCAATCAAGGGGGGGTTATGGTATATTTTACACAGTGTAGCCCTTCTGAAAAATTCGTTGAAGGGCGAAATTTCCGCAAGTAAGACGGCGGATTACACATAGACTACATAAAAAAGATAGGAGGGCAACCGGTTGAAGCCCAATCAAAATAAAGGACCCGACGGACCCAAAAAACGCCCATCCCTTTTGATCCCCATCCTATTCGCTGTGGTGCTCACGGTGTTTATCAATCTCTTTATTGGTAAGATTCAGGATGCAAACACCATAGAAGTTCCGTATTCGGACTTTATCGGCCTGATTCAGGAGGGCCGGGTGGAGTCCGTTCAGGATGAGCGAAATCGCCTTGTGATTACACTTCGGGAAGCCCCGTACATCCCCGAGGGCGCTGCCGAGGCCGCCCGAGAATTGGGCCTGCCTGAACCAAAGATCCAAACCGATACGGAAACACCTGCCGTGGTTGATCAGGAGTCCGGACAGGATCCGAAGGCAAGTCAGACCGGCGGCGAGCAAAATCCCAACGCAGCGCCTGCGGAGTCCCAAACTCCTCTGGAGGGCACTTCCGGTGCCGATACCCAAGGACAGGGGCAGACCGGCAGCACAGGGGGCCTGAACATCAACGAGTTCCTCTCCGACCCCAATCAGTTTGCCAATGAGATGGCCGAGCAGCTTTCGGGAGTCGGTACCGAGCAGACGGAGGATGGAACACCGAAAACCTATCCCCAGGGAGCAACTCTGGTGGTGGCACCCCTCAACCACATCGGAAACCCCGACCTGATGAAGCTGCTGCAGACCTATGAGGTAGATCTCGCTGCCCCCATGCCTCAGGAGACGTCCTATTTGATGACCATTCTGGTTAACGTGGTTCTCCCCATGGGACTGATTATGCTGTTCTTCGTTTTCGT
>JAGFXS010000022.1 GCA_017861415.1 Bacillota bacterium | reverse complement strand
ATACATAGCCTCCAGAATGGGAAAGAGACTGCGTCCCTGCTCCGTTAGAGCATACTCCACCTTGGGGGGCACCACAGGATAAACAGTACGGCTGATCAGTCCATCAGCCTCCAATTCGCGCAGCTGCTGGGTCAGCATCTTTGGGGTTGCCTCCGGCACCAATTCCCGTAGTTGATGAAACCGTAATGTTCCCGCGGTCAAATGCCAAAGGAGCAGTGCCTTATACTTCCCGCCAATCAAATGTAGGGTGGCGGAGACGGGACAATTTTCATTTGGGAGACCCTTGATTCCAACCATAATTCATTTACTCCTTTTTTCATTCAGGTACTAGCTTTCCAAATGAACTGTATAGCTTATATTTATATGTACAGCATTATCATAGCAATTGATGCCGTAGTTGTCAAATCAGTTGGGTCGTTATTCCGCCCACCTGCAAAGAATCCATTAACATGCAGCCAAGCTCCTTGACATACCGCCGAATCTGTGATACCATTTCCTTCGTTACACAATGAGGGAGTAGTCAGCGCAGCTTGCGCGATGAAGTCAACATCACTGGAACGATTTTCGTTCTTGGCTTTATCTGAAATGACGAGACTTATCTGTCGCTGACAGAGGGAGTCTCTTTTTTGATCCTCTGCAGCGCATGCGGCAGGGGATTTTTTGTCGTCTTCTGTCGGAATCATAAGATAAATGGAGTGAAGAGTCATGCAGCAGTATGGTCTGTCCGACCGACAGGTGGAAGAATCGCGAGCACGCCACGGCAGCAATCAGATGACGGAACAGAAACGGGAAACCTTTTGGCAGAAATTGCGCCAGAATTTCCGCGACCCTATGATCCGCATTCTCTGTATCGCCCTGGGCATTAACCTCATTTTCGCCTTTATGGGGGAAACCGCCTGGTATGAGGCCCTGGGCATCGCCGTGGCAGTTCTACTGGCGGTGTTAATCTCCACCCTGTCGGAACACCGGAATGAGAGCGCCTTCCAGAAACTTCAGGAGGAGGCCGACCGCATCCTCTGCAAAGTCTACCGAAACGGATCTCTGGAAGAACTACCCATCTCGGAGATTGTGGTTGGGGATGTCGTGCTCCTTCAGGCGGGAGACAAAATCCCCGCTGACGGTATCATGAAGCGCGGCAGCATCAAGGTAGATCAGTCCGCCCTCAACGGTGAGGCCGAAGAGGTAGAGAAGCTTCCCCCCGACGGAGACATTCCCCACATGGGGGAAAACGTGGACTTTTTGCATCCCAGCAAGGTCTTCCGCGGCTCCGTGGTCTGCGGCGGCAACGGTCTTATGGAGGTCTCCGTGGTGGGCGATGCCTCTGTCTACGGCCGCCTGGCCGGAGAGCTTCAGTTAGACGAGGAACGGGAGTCTCCCTTGAAGGTGAAGCTCCATAAGCTGGCTGGCGCCATCAGCCGCTTCGGCTATATGGGGGGTATTCTCATTGCCGTAGCCTTCCTCTTTCAGCGAGTGGTGGTTCACAATGGATTTGATCTCACCTTGATCGCCGCCTACGCCGGCAACGGCGTCCCCCTGTTAGCAGACCTTCTGGAAGCAGTGATGCTGGCGGTGATCATCATTGTCATGGCGGTGCCCGAGGGCCTTCCCCTGATGATCGCCATCGTTTCAGCCCTGAACATGGGGAAGATGCTTAGCGACGGCGTTCTGGTGCGGAAAGTGACAGGAATCGAGACTGCGGGCAGCCTGAATATTCTCTTTTCTGATAAAACCGGCACCATCACCCGGGGCCAGCTGGAAACCGTGGTCTTCCTGGACGGCGCAGGGCATACTTACAACCGCTTCCGAGAAATTGGCGCCGGACTTCAGGATCTCCTTGCCCTGAACATCCACTACAATAGTAGTGCTGTGCAGAGCCGAGACGCAGACGGCAACCGAATTTTTGTAGGCGGCAACGCTACTGAGCGGGCCATGCTGGACTTCGCCTCTCGGGCCCCAGGCCATCAGGTAGAGCTTCTGTCCAGCGAACCCTTTAACAGCACCAACAAATACTCATTGGCCACCGTATCCGACGGGCAGGAAGTGATGACCCTCGTGAAGGGCGCGCCGGAGCGACTCCTTCAATTCTGCACCCACTATTACACTGGTGAAGGGGCCCGCCAGCCTCTGACTCAGACTCAAATCAGCGCTCTTGACGCCCAGATTGACGCTTTGGCCAAGCGAGCCATCCGGGTGCTGGTTTTGGCTATCGCCCCAGAGGAACGGGAAACCGGATGTCTGCCCGAGGGAGAGTGGGCTCTGCTGGGCATCGTTGGTATCCGGGATGAAGTACGCCCCGAGGCCAAGGCCGCCATCGCCCAGGTTCAGCGGGCCGGTGTGCAGGTGGTGATGATCACCGGCGACCGGAAGGACACCGCCATCGCCATCGCCAAGGATTCCGGCGTTCTGAGTCGTGAGGATGAGCTTACCATGACCTCTGATGATCTGGCGGAGCACTCCGACGAGGAGCTTAAGGCTCTGCTCCCCCGCCTTCGGGTGGTGGCTAGAGCCCTTCCCAGCGATAAGAGCCGCCTGGTGCGTCTGGCTCAAGAGCTGAATCTGGTGGTGGGCATGACGGGAGACGGGGTCAACGACTCCCCCGCCCTGAAACGTGCGGACGTGGGCTTTGCCATGGGTAGCGGTACCGAGGTAGCCAAGGAGGCCGGCGATATCGTCATCTTAGACGACAACTTCCAGTCTGTGGCCAAGGCTGTTCTTTACGGCCGTACCATCTTTAACAGCATCCGCAAGTTTATTATCTTCCAGCTGACCATCAACGTGTCCGCCGTGCTGATATCTTTCCTAGCGCCCCTACTGGGAATGGAGTCCCCCCTATCCATCACCCAGATCCTCTGGATCAACCTGGTGATGGACACCCTGGCCGCCCTGGCTTTCGGCGGAGAGCCCGCTCTGGACCGCTACATGGAGGAGCCGCCCAAGCGCCGGGATGAGGCTATCCTCAGCTCCAATGTAAAGGGTGCCATCCTCACCAGCGGCCTCTGGACCGTGGCGGCAGGCCTCTTCCTGCTGCTGGCCCCCATTGCCACGGAAGCTTTCCGGGCCGCTCCCGACGATCGGTACCATATGACCGCTTTCTTCGCTTTCTTTATCTTCAACGCCATCTTCAACGCCTTTAACGCCAGAAGCGAGGGTCTGAACCTCTTTGCCCACATGAAAAAAAATCCGGGCTTCATTCGGGTGATCGGCATTATCGTGGTGGTTCAGATCGCCCTTACCCAGCTGGGCGGGCCGATCTTCCGCTGCTTCGGCCTTACCTTCTCTGAATGGGCATTTGTCATCCTGCTGGCCTTCCTGATTATCCCCGTGGATCTACTGCGCAAGGCCATCATCGCAGCCCGGCAGTCAGACCATCGCAGTATACAAACTGCCGCCCGTCTTGGGGACGGCTCCGCAAGTCTATAAGATAACAAAGGGCGTGACCGAAGCTTCGGTCACGCCCTTCTTGTTTTTTATTAAAACTCCGCATTACCCACGGTTCTGGGATGGGGCAGCACGTCTCGGATGTTGGAGATGCCCGTGAGATACATCACCATCCGCTCGAAGCCCAGACCGAAGCCCGCGTGAGTGCAGCCGCCGTAGCGCCGCAAGTCCAGATACCACCAGTAGTCCTCCAGAGGCAGCCCCATTTCCTTCATCCGGGCTTCCAGTCGCTCCAGCCGTTCCTCGCGCTGGGAACCGCCCAAAATCTCCCCGATACCGGGCACAAGACAATCGCAGGCAGCCACGGTCTTGCCGTCATCGTTCTGCCGCATGTAGAATGCCTTAATCTCCTTGGGATAATCGGTGACGAAAACGGGACGCTTGAAGTGCGTCTCGGTGAGATAGCGCTCATGCTCTGTCTGCAAATCACAGCCCCAGTAGACGGGATACTCAAACTTCGCCTGGGCATCTTTTAGAATCTCCACCGCCTGGGTGTAAGTCACATGGCCAAAATCGGAGCTTATGACCCCCTCCAGCCGCTCAATGAGACCCTTGTCCACAAAAGCGTTGAAAAATTCCATCTCCTCTGGGCACTTCTCCAGAACTGTGCGGATGACATACTTGATCATATCCTCCGCAACCTCCATATCACCCTGAAGATCACAGAAAGCCATCTCCGGCTCGATCATCCAGAACTCAGCGGCATGGCGCTGGGTGTTGGACTTCTCTGCCCGGAAGGTGGGGCCGAAGGTGTACACATTGCCAAAAGCCATGGCAAAGTTCTCTGCGTTTAATTGGCCGGACACGGTAAGGCTGGCAGGTTTTTCAAAGAAGTCCTGGGTGAAATCCACCGCGCCCATTTCGGTGCGGGGAGGATTCTCAGGATCCAGGGTTGTGACCCGGAACATCTCCCCGGCACCCTCGGCGTCAGCGGCGGTGATGATGGGGGTATGGACGTAGACGAACCCTCGATCTTGGAAGAAGGTATGCACCGCGTGGGCGGCCACAGAGCGCACCCGAAAGGCGGCAGAAAAGAGATTGGTACGGGGCCGCAGGTGGGCAATGCTCCGCAAAAATTCCACGCCGTGGCGCTTTTTCTGCAAGGGATACTCCGGCGCGGATGGCCCCTCTACCCGGATGGAAACGGCCTTAATCTCTAACGGCTGCTTGGCTTCGGGCGTGAGAACCACCTGACCCTCCACCACTAAGGCGGCGCCTACGTTCTGCTTGGTGATTTCCTTATAGTTGTCTAGGGCACCGTCCTCAAACACCACCTGGATGCTCCGAAAACAGCTGCCGTCGTTAAGTTCGATAAAGCCAAAGGTTTTCATATCACGGATGGTACGCACCCATCCGCAAACAGTAACGGTCTTGCCCCCGTACTGCTCTTGATCCGCAAAAATGCGGGAAATCTCTGTCCGTTTCATAGCGCCACGCTCTTCCCTTTCTCTGAATATATCCTCAATCTTTTATTACATCGGCGCCGGATGCGCCGCAGCTGAAATCACAGGATATACTAACTGCTGTGCAGTTATTATATCCCCAAGGGGCGGCAATTACAAGGCTTCATGGACCTTTTCAGCGTCCCCACGCGCCGCCGCCGAACTCGGTAAGCTGAAGGGTTTTGTTCTTGTCCAGCACCCAGTTAATGGACCAGGCGGCGGAGAAAAGAAGCAGTTTGCGGCCGTGATAATCCTCTACCATTTTGCAGTCGTTGCTGAGGATCAAATCGTCCTCGGTGACCTCTTGGGGACTCTCGATCCAGCGCAGATAGGAGTAGGGCAGACTCTCCCGCCGGATTTCCACGTTGTATTCGCTGCGCAGGCGGTATTCCAGCACCTCGAACTGCAGTGTGCCCACCACGCCAACGACGACCTCCTCCATGCCGCTGTAGGGCAGCCTGAAGATCTGGATGGCGCCCTCCTGGGCGATCTGCTCCGCGCCCTTGAGAAACTGCTTCCGCTTCATGGTGTCCACAGGGCGCACCCGGGCGAAATGCTCCGGGGCAAAGGTGGGAATGGGGTCAAAGCGAAAGGACTTCCCGGGCATGCAGAGGGTGTCCCCGATGGAGAAGATCCCCGGGTCAAAGACACCGATGATGTCCCCGGCAAAGGCCTCGTCGATCATCTCTCGTTCTGCAGCCATGATCTGCTGGGGCTGGGACAACCTGATCTTTTTCCCGCCCTGAACGTGATAGACCTCCTGCTCCTTGTCAAAGCGCCCGGAGCAGACCCGCATGAAAGCCACTCGATCTCGATGGGCCTTGTTCATGTTGGCCTGAATCTTGAACACAAAAGCGGAGAAATCATCTCCCAGGGAATCAACGATTCCCTCATCAGAATTCCGGGGCAGGGGCGGGGTGGTCATTTCTAGAAAGCGCTCTAAGAAGGGCTCTACCCCGAAGTTGGTAAGGGCGGAGCCAAAAAACACCGGAGAAAGTTTTCCGTGGCGCACCCGCTCCATGTCAAACTCGCAGGAAGCCCCGTCCAAAAGCTCCACATCGTCCTGAAGCTGGCCACGCAGCTTTGGGGTAATTAGGTTGTCCAGGTCCGGATCTTCCAGAGATATCTCTGTGGAGACAGCCCGTTTGGCCCCTCCCTGGGCGGTAAAGTGCAGGATCGCCCGGTCGCCACGGTCATAGACCCCCTGGAACTCCTTGCCGCAGCCGATGGGCCAGTTCACAGCGTAGGTCTCAATCCCCAGTTCTTTCTCAATCTCCTCCAAAAGCTCAAAGGGATCTCTTGCCTCCCGGTCCATCTTGTTGATAAAGGTAAAAATGGGGATATCCCGCAGTACACATACCTTGAAGAGCTTTCTGGTTTGGGCCTCCACGCCCTTGGCGGCGTCGATGACCATGACGGCGGAATCCGCCGCCATGAGGGTACGATAGGTATCCTCGGAGAAATCCTGGTGCCCAGGGGTGTCCAGAATGTTGATACAGTAGCCGTCGTACTGGAACTGGAGTACAGACGAGGTGACGGAGATGCCGCGCTGCTTTTCAATCTCCATCCAGTCGGAGACGGCGGCTCGGCTGTTTTTCTTGCCTTTCACCGCCCCCGCCTGAGCAATGGCCCCACCGTAGAGCAGGAACTTCTCTGTCAGGGTAGTCTTGCCCGCGTCAGGGTGGGAGATGATGGCAAAGGTGCGCCGGCGCCGAATTTCGCTTTCGTATTGGGACAAAGGGTACTCCTCCTTTGGAGTCAGAATCAAACGATCTGTTTGCATCAGGATACCCCAGCCGCCCCGTAGCGACCAGGGTAATCCGATGGTCACACATGATTCCTTTTCAGGAATGCAGCGTGAGGGCATATTGAGAACATTATACTATAATTATTTCCATGGAGCAAGGAAAAAACACATCCATCGGCATCTCTTCCCCATGTGTCGTAGTTTCCTCGGACACCGCCACCCAGAGTTTTTCTAAAAAACCGAGATCTGCCTTGTGAATGCGGGGCTGCTCCCACAGGCCTCTCCACAGTGCCGGCGTGATCAGCCCCCAGGGAGGCCGCTCTCGCAGCATGGTGAGGGCGATGGCATCGAGGGAGTGGTCCGGCTCCAACAGCACTGGGACTCCCAATCGCAGGGCAGCCAGCATGGGCGGCAACCCCGAAAGGCTACAGGTAGGCAGCATTCCGAAAAAGGCCCCCTTCCGGGGCGCAAGGGCTCCTTCCCAGATCTTCGTCAGGGCGGCAAGCTCCCCGTGGGTGAAACGACATTCCTCGTCATACTCAAGCCCCTGCCACACCACCGCCGCCAGATCATCGTGGGAGAGAATCACGCCCGGTGCGGCGGGAATTCTGCGGCCGGAGGCGAGAAAGTCCTTAAACGGCAGAGCTTCCGCCTCTGATGGAGAATGGGGAGGCAGATGCCGCCGGGCGCGCCGGGACATAAACCCCGCCTTGGGGATCACCACCACTTGAAGCAGGTCAGCCCCTTCCAGAACTGTCTCCAACGATGACAGATGCCCATCGGATATCAGCAGCAGCCGTGCACCCGAGCGACGGATGGCCTTCCCCAGCTCTCCGGGCGTGCGATCGGGATTCAGCAGATGGGGGACCGCTCCCAGCTTCCAAAGAGCCAAAAGGATGGAAAGACGCTCTGGCGTAGAATCGGTGCACAAAAGCACTGCCTCGCCGGCAGACACACCCCAGCGCACCAGAGCCCTGGCGCAGTCCTCCTTTTGCCGCAGCAGCACCCTGCGACTGATCCTTCGTCCTGCGTAATAAACAGCATCCCCCCGGGGGGCCGATGGTTGGTCCCCGCACATTGCCTCTATCCCTCCGCTGCCTTGCTGCCACATATCCTGCACCTCCTGATGAAAATGGGGGCTCCATGGACGGGCCTGACGGCAAACATGAGGTGGCGCGCCGGACCTTTTACTACTTTATTGCCCCCAGGGAGGTTTCATGCGTCTTGTGGCCCGTCCAACCGCACCTGTTTTGTGGCGATTGCCAAACAGAAGGCAACGTCATGCTCCACAAAGAGCAGGGTGGGCTTATGCGCTAAGATGAGCGCCTCGATTTGCAGTCTTGAAGGGATGTCCATGAAGTTTAAGGGTTCATCCCAGAGATAGAGGTGCGCGCTCTGGCACAGGCTTCTGGCGATGAGGACTTTCTTCTTCTGTCCATCACTGAGGTCGGATAGCTCCTGCTCCAGATGTTCCCGGCGAAAGCCTAGTTTCCGCAGGATGGTGAAAAACAAGGTCTCTTCTACCTCCTGTTCCCGGGCATAGCCCCGGAGGGAACCGCAGAGGTGACGGCTATCCTGGGGGACGTAGGAGAGAATCAGCCCACCGGCGGTTTCCATCATACCGCGATGTCCAAGGGGCTCCCCTTGAATTAGTTTGAGCAGACTGGATTTGCCGCTGCCGTTTTTCCCCAGCAAGGCAATGCGGTCCCCGCCATGGATGGAGAGGTCCAGAGGGCCGCAGACGGGTACACCGGCATAGTCGATGGTCACCTGGCGCAGCTCTAGCAGAGTCTTGGCGTGGTGGGTTAGCGGGTGGAGCTTCAAGGGTTCCTCCCGTTCCCAATTCTTTACCAGACTCGCTGCCTCCTCCAGAGCTTTTTGCTGGCGGTTTTCAATGACCTTTGCACGCTTCATCATTTTAGCCGATTTGTGGCCAATGTAGCCCCGGTCGGGCCGGATACCGCTGTTTCGGCTGCCGTACTTGGTGGCCTCCAGCCGGTCTGACCAACTCTCATTTCGCCGCCCAGCCGCCTCTAACCGCTTCACCTCTCCCCGGAGCTTATCCTGTTCCGCCAGCTCATATTGATCCTGTCGATCCCGGGCTTCCCGCCAGGTAGAATAGTTTCCCTTCCGCACCTCAATATCCGCTTTGTTGATGGACAGGGTATGGTCGGTGCAGCCATCCAGCAGGGCCCGGTCATGGGAGACCAGTATGAAACCCTTTTTCCGTCTTAAATAGTCCGCTACGGCATCCCGGGCGTCAGCGTCCAGATGGTTGGTTGGTTCGTCAAGAAGGAGAAATCGCTCCTCCCCCAAAAACATGGATGCCAGCAGCACCTTGGTCTGCTCCCCACTGGAGAGTTCCTCAAAGGGGCGCTCCAGAACCCCCTCTTCCACCCGCAAAAGTCCAAGCTCTCTGAGAATCTCCCAGTCCGCCACGCCAGGACAGAGGCGCTCCAGCAGTGCTCCCGCAGACTGCCCGGGGTCTTTCACCGGATAGGGGAAATAGATGAAGGGAACTGACGAAACGATACACCCCTCATAGGGCAGCTCACCTAAGAGCAGTCGAAGCAGGGTAGTCTTCCCCCGTCCGTTGCGACCGATAAGCCCCAGCCGCCAGGCGGTATCCATGTGGAAGTTGACCTTTTCAAAAATAGGCACATAGCTCCCGTCATAGGAAAAGGTGAGGTCCGAAACCTGAATGATAGACATAAAAGCCCTCCTTACAGCGCATAAAAAATCAGACTGCAGAAGGTGAATTCCCGCAGCCCGACACAAGGAGAGCCACCCACGCGATAGTCGCGGGGGTGCTACTCTATTAGCAGGACGAGATTAAGCTGGATGTTCACCTTCTTGCCCGGCGCAGGACTTAAACAGACAGAGTCTCCCCCTATCTGCTACCAACACCGCTTTTTAATCAGCAAGAAGTATGACGCATCCTCCCAGCTCCCATCCTTATTTGTTACAGTCCATTATAGTGGCACGCTGGCGATTTGTCAAGGGAGAGAGACGGCTTTGGCCCCAGTAGCATCTTGACATCAAACCGAAGTGGTGTATAATAATTTACATATGTTTATGCATACTTTAACGTAAGGCATAATTGGTTGCAGGACATACATTTCACGTTTTACAGGAGGAATTCGAGTATGAATCCCAGAGAAGTAGTTATCGTCAGTGCTTGCCGTACCCCCATCGGCAAGATGTCCGGTCAGTTTAAGGATATTTCCGCCCGCGATCTTGCCATTACCGCAGGTAGCGAAGCCATCAAGCGCGCCGGTGTAGACCCCCAGATCATCGACGAAATTATCATGGGCGAGGTTCTCGCCGCTATGCAGGGTTCTCTGCCCGCCATGCAGGTGGGTCACCGTCTGGGCTTTGGCGACCACGCCACCGGTGTTACCGTGAACCAGAACTGTGCCTCCAGCATGCGCGCTTTGGAGATCGCTTCCGATCACATCATGATGGGCAAGACCGACATCGCTTTGGTCGTGGGCGTAGAGAGCATGACCAATGCCCCTTACCTTCTTGCTAAGGCTCGTGGCGGCTACCGCATGAACGACGCCAAGATCTTCGACTCCATGACCCACGACGCCCTCATCGACGAGCTGACCCCCGGCCACATGGGCGTCACCGCTGAGAACGTTGCTGAAATGTACGGCATCACCCGCCAGGAGTGCGACGAGCTGGCTGTCATGAGCCACAACCGCGCCATTGCCGCCATTGACGCCGGCAAGTTCAAGGAAGAAATCGTCCCCGTGGTGGTGAAGTCCAAGAAGGGCGATGTGGCCATTGAGACCGACGAGCACCCCATCCGCAACTGCACCATGGAAACTCTGGCCAAGATGAAGCCCGCTTTCAAGGACGGCGGCGTAGTCACCGCTGCCAACGCTTCCGGCGTCAACGACGCAGCCTCCGCTGTGATCGTCATGTCCGCTGAGAAGGCCAAGGAGCTTGGCATCAAGCCCCTGGCTAAGGTTCTGCACATCTGCTCCGCAGGCGTAGCGCCCCGTATCATGGGCGTTGGCCCCGCAAAGGCTATTCCCAAGGCTCTCAAGGGCGCAGGTGTCGACTTCAAGGACATCGAGTACTGGGAGATCAATGAGGCATTTGCCGCTCAGTTCCTGGGCGCAGGCCGTATGCTCAAGGAAGACGCCGGCATGGAGCTGGACATGAACAATGTGAACCGCAACGGTTCCGGCATCTCCCTGGGTCACCCCATCGGCTGCACCGGTCTGCGTGTGGTTGTCTCCCTCCTCCACGAGATGAAGCGCGAAGGCCACAAGCTGGGCGGCGCTTCCATGTGCGTGGGCGCAGGCCCCGCAATGGCTGGCATCTTCAGCATGGATTTCTAATTTTACCCCTGCCATCTACACAGCGTCCCTCTCCGGAGGGGCGCTGTTTTTTCGCCCCGAAACACGTCAAATTGCCGCAACCTTGCCCCTCCGGTTCCATTGACACCCAAAGGAGGATGCAGTATACTTGAGTTTGTATCAACATGGTTATTGATCCAGAAGGAGGCAATCAGCATGAACGGCTGCGGTAAGCGCATTGTGATAAAAGTGGGATCCTCTACCCTCACCCACCCCTCCGGCCTACTCAACATCCGCCGGATGGAGGAACTCTGCCGGATTCTCAGCGACTTAAAAAACGCCGGCAACGAGGTGGTATTGGTCTCCTCTGGTGCCATCGCCATGGGGGTCGGTAAGCTCTCCATGACCACACGCCCCGAGGATATCCCCACCAAGCAGGCCGTGGCCGCCGTGGGCCAGTGTGAGCTGATGTACACTTACGATAAGCTCTTTTCTGAGTACAACCACACCGTGGCTCAGATCCTCCTGACCGGCGCGGACGTGGAGGATGACACCCGGTACTTAAACTTTCAAAACACCATACGCCGTCTTCTCACTCTGCGGGTTCTTCCCATCATCAACGAAAACGACACCGTGGCTACCGAGGAGCTTGGCATTGGCGATAACGATACCTTGGCCGCCATCGTGTCTAAGAGTATTCAGGCCGATCTCCTCATCCTCCTGTCGGATATCGACGGTCTGTACACCGCGGACCCCCACACGGACCCGAACGCCCAGCTCATTCGGGAGATTCACGAACTGACTCCCGCTCTTTTTGCCTCTGCCGGGGGTTCTACCAACGAGTTTGGCACCGGCGGCATGTCCACCAAGCTGGAGGCTGCCCAGATCTGCATGGAGTCGGGCTGCGACATGGTGATCGCCAACGGCTCCG
>JAGFXS010000101.1 GCA_017861415.1 Bacillota bacterium | reverse complement strand
CCTTCCTGAAAAACTCCCAGTTGGAACCATCGTCCATCTGGCGGTGGATGGTGTTTACGCCGGATATCTTCTCATCGGCGATGCCTTGAAAGAGGATGCCGCACGGGCAATCGCCCGGCTGAAGGCGGAGGGAATTCGCAGCACTGTGATGCTCACAGGGGACGAGGACGCCGTGGGGCGTCAGGTAGCCGGGGAGCTGGGCATGGATCGGGTCTATACCCGTCTGCTACCCCAGGATAAGGTGGAACGGGTGGAGGCCTTACTGAAGGAAAAATCCACCAAGGGGGTTCTGGCCTTTGTAGGGGATGGAATCAATGATGCCCCAGTGCTGGCCCGGGCGGATCTGGGTATTGCCATGGGCGGACTTGGTTCCGATGCGGCTATTGAGGCAGCAGATGTAGTAATCATGACCGATGAACCGTCCAAGTTGGCGGTGGCTATGGGGATCAGCAGGCGGACCCTGCGGATTGCGCGGCAGAATGTAACCTTCGCCCTGGGGGTGAAAGGAATTGTCTTGGTGTTGGGCGCTCTGGGCTATGCCTCCATGTGGATGGCGGTGTTTGCAGATGTGGGGGTGACTGTGCTGGCCATCTTAAACGCCATTCGTGCCCTCAACATTTCCTCCTTTCAGGAGGAGCCTGTGGTAAAACCGTAGCGCACACTCAACCTCCGATCAAGATGAAAACGCCCCTTGCTTTCGCGTTGTTCACGAAAGCAAGGGGCGTCTTATTTACCTTCAGGGGTGGGGCAGATTTTTGTCATCAGCGCAGGAAAGGGTGATCCTACAATCCCTTAGTGGGACAGGTGAGGCGGAAGAGGTCATCTATCATCCGATGGACCAGCCGTGCCGTCTCGGTGTCGGCTAACGTATAGTAAATCTCCTTTCCGGAGCGGTGACTGGTGATAAGACCGTTCAGGCGTAGTACTTTTAAATGATGGGAAACGGCGGCGTGGCTCATACCCAGAGCAGCGGCCAAATTGATGCCGCAGTCCTCGCAATGACAGAGCAGCCATAAGAGGCGCAGGCGGGAGGGGTCTCCCAGCTGGCGGAAGGTTTCTGCCCCGCGGGCAAATTCTTCTTCCTCGGGCATATGCTCCAATACCAGGCCCAAAGCATCGCCGTGGTCATGGGGAAGTGGTGTTTGGGACATGATATAACCTCCTTTGCTAGGGTAACTGTGAACCTATTGCTGAAGAAACCGTTGAGCTTTTCCGGAAAACGCTCTGTTTTTAAGATGCAAACTAGAAAGAATGCCTAGAAAGGCATGTCTTACGTCCGTTTTGTTACAGGATTTCATACTTCCCGCTGCGTCTGGGCGGAACGGGGGGATCCTCATCGGGATAGCCGAAGGTGACGAAAGCCACAAAACGGCCCTTCCCCGGGGCAAAACGGCGCTCAAACTCACTTTCCATGTGGGCGGTGATGGGCGCAGTCAACCAGCAAGAGCCAATCCCCTTTTCATAGGCCGCCAGAAGCATGTTTTCAATACCGGCGCAGACACCGGAGAGCGCGGGGAGACTGTTATTGTAGTCTGGCCGGGAAATAAAGGCCAGCAGGAAGGCGGGTGCGCCACCCAAGGTTTTCATGAAGTCCCCCGTTTCATGGACAATGTGGGGATGCTTAGAAAACCGCTCTGTAAGCACCGGTTTAAAAGTGTCAAAGACCTTGGACATAATCTCCCGGGATTCTTCAATGAGAGCCTTGTCCCGAACCATGACGAAATGCCACTGCTGCAGATTCATAGCGCTGGGGGCCATGGTGCCTGCCTCCAGAATTGCCTCCAGATCCGCTTGGGAGATCTCCTGATTGGTATACTTCCGAATGCTGCGCCGCCCATAGATGGCGTCCATTACATCCATGACGGAGCCTCCTTTGCGTTGTACTCCATGGTTTCCTTAGCCATGCTTCACGATATTGCGGCCCATGTGGGTGCCCTGCCGGATTTCATCAAAAACCTGGGGCAAATCGGAAAGGCCAACTTCCCGGACAATGGAATCTGCCATGACATGCCACTGGCCGGCAAAGCGCTCCCAGATGGCGGGACGGCCCGCGGCGGGATAGTTCACGGAATCAATGCCCAGAAGGTTCACGCCCCGGAGGATGAAGGGCATGACGGTAGTCTGGATAGAGACACCTCCGGCATTGCCGCACATGCTCATGCTGCCACCGTAATGGATCTGAGGCAGCAGGGCAGAGGCAATGCCGCCGCCCACCACGTCCAGCACGTAGTGGAAGCGTTGTGTGCCCAGGACGGCCTCATCCTTCTGAGCGTTCTTGCTCAGAGCATTGATATTACGATAGCCGCTTCGAGCCAGGAGCTGGACAGCGATGCTTCCCACGCCGCCTGCGGCGCCGGTCACCAGGATTTCAGGGTTATTCTCGGGATTCATCCCGGCGCTCTCAAGTGCGTTGATGGAGAGGGCGGCAGTGAAGCCGGCAGTGCCGATGACCATAGCGTCCCGCAGGGAGAGGCCAGCGGGTAGGGGGACGATCCAGTCAGCGGGAATCCGGGCGTACTCGGCATAGCCGCCAGTGTGGCTCATACCCATCTGGAAGCCGGTAACCAGGACCTCCTGCCCAGTCTGGAATCTGTCATCCTCGGAGGAAACCACGGTGCCGCTTAAGTCAATACCGGGGATCATGGGGTAGTTGCGAATGACACCCCCGCCGGTCTGCACAGCCAGATAATCTTTATAATTTACCGAAGAATATGCGACCTTAATGAGCACGTTCCCCGGAGAGAGCTGCTCGGTGGTGATCTCCTCTAGGGAGCACACCACGGCCCCGTTTTCTTCCTTTACCAATAGTGCCTTAAATCCATCCACGCGTTGTTCCTCCACTTCCTATTTTTATCATATATAGCAATAACTCTTGTTCCTTGCGGTATGCCCGCTGAAAAGGTATCTTTTAGCATTTTACCAAAAGGGGGGGATATAGTCAATCTTTCCCGGATACCGGCGGGCTATGCGGGGAATTCCTTGGATAGATTCTAAAACAGCGGTAATTGAGAAAACCCGCCGCAAAACCTGCGGCGGGTTGATCGTGCTTATGATAAGAATATAGTCTCTTCCTGTGTATCTCAGCCCAATAATTCTTTACGTCGCCTGTCCAAGAGGACCTGAAGCTCCTCAAGCACATCGGGGCCGATATCCTCTTTATGGATCAGAGTGGCAAAGAGGCCCGGCAGATTCTCCCGGGTGATGGAGTGCTCGGGTACGTTCTTGACCAACTGCATGGCAGAGTAAGCATCCTGGGTAATGGCGGCGAGATAGGTTCTGCCATAATTTTTTCCGGTGCGGATAAACCCGGCTACCTGAATGGCCTCTTTCTGTAAAAGGCTGTTAAGCAAAATATGGATGGAGCTGGACTTCCACGATTTAGTAGGAGTGAGTGCAATGATCTCCGTGCGGGAGAGGGATCTTCCTTCCTGCCAAAGGAGGATCATAATCTCCAGCTCATTTTTTGACAGTGTGAACATGTCTTCACCTACCGATAATAAAAGTAACGTCTATTTTGAGTATGTAACATTCCTTGTAAGAATATAAGCTGCTCACAGAGGTTTGTCAATCAAAATAATATGGGTGGCGATACAAATCGAAAAACAGGGAAACCTAAACGTGGACGCATTGATATGACAGGAAAAATTATCTAAATTTAAAAGTGCCATGCCGCAATAAAGTAGCTTAATTTTTTTCCGATGCTGTGTATCATTGGCGTGATTTCCGGGAGTTATTTGCGTGCAAACAGCCATATTAAACTTGCGCGGATGAATCCGTGCAACGGTAGTTTGAAAATCGAATTGATGAGGTGATTGTTTGCAGGCAACAAAAACACACCGAGCCCATAGGGTGAAGCTAACTTTTTTTTCACGCCTGGCCGTGGTGCTGTTTGCCTTTGCTTTGATTCTCCCTCCTTCCGTCTTGGCGGCGGGAAAGGATGGTGAGGGTGTGGCAGGCGACGGTGTCCGGTATCTGGCGCCAATTGGCAGAGCCGTGGGCATAAAGCTCTTTTCCGAGGGTGTTTTGGTGATCGGTTTATCTGACATTAAAACAGAAGAGGGCAATAGTTCCCCTGCGAAGGCCTGCGGTCTGAGAGAGGGTGACATCATCACCCATATCAACGGCGAAGAGGTAAACACCATTGAAGAGGTGCAACAGCTACTACAAGAGCTGGGAGGACAGGAACTTCAGGTGGGAGTTCTGAGAAATCAGACCACCACTGAGGTTACAGCACAGGCAGCGCAAAGCACTACAGACGGATCTTATAAGCTAGGTGCTTGGATTCGGGACTCCATGGCGGGTATTGGAACCATGACCTTTTATGACCCTGTTAGCCGATTATTCGGTACGCTAGGACATGGAATTAATGATATCGATACTGCCATTTTGATTCCACTGGAGTCTGGTTCTATTATGTATGCTTCCGTAGCGGATGTAAAACGAGGGATTTCCGGTCAGCCCGGTGAGCTACACGGTCGGTTCAAGGTCGATCAGGACTTAGGCGAGCTTTACGCCAATACAGAAGGCGGCGTATTTGGCCACCTGAGTGATACGTCTTTGGCGGAGGGTGCACCCCTCATGCCAGTAGCGGAGGCAGACCAAGTAAAAATAGGGAAGGCCACCATTCTTTGCAATATTTCCGGCGATGAAGTCTGTGAGTATGAGGTGAAGATCACCAAGGTGCTTGATAATGCACAGGACACCCGGGATTTGACCCTTGAGGTAACGGATCAGCGTTTGCTGGACAAAACCGGAGGTATTGTGCAAGGAATGAGCGGTTCCCCCATTCTTCAGGATGGCAAGATAGTTGGCGCTGTCACTCACGTTATGGTGAACGATCCTACCAGGGGATATGGTATTTTAGCCATCCGTATGCTGGACTTGGCAGAAGCTGCCCAGTAATTCCGGACTTTAGATCTGGAGGATGCGACTAATTAGAATTTAGAGCACGCCGGGAGAGCATGCGAGGTATGCTCTCCCGGCGATCAAGGTTCGTTTATGCTATTTTTTATTCTTTCAAGTTTTCTGTTGTTCACCTTTACCTCATATTTTATTTATGTTATACTAGCCTTTACGCAATCATGAAAAAGGATTAGATTAATGAAATCACTTTCCCTTTCTGGTCGAGCGATTCTTTCGGCCTTTATTGCCAATGTCTTATTTGGATTCAGTTTCTTATTTATTAAAGTTGCTTTGGGGAATTGTAGTCCCTACGTACTGCTATCCTGTCGGTTTTTTGTGGCATTGGCCTTCTTGTCTTTATTTATTATATTTGGAAAAGCCAGGGTTTCCTTTCGGGGGAAGCCCTGGAAATTGTTGCTTCTATTAGGGGTGTTTCAACCGGTTCTTTACTTTATGGGAGAGACCTATGGCGTGCTTTACACCACAGCTACCTTTTCCGGTATTATGATTGCCTTGATCCCCATTGTTTCCCTCTGGGCCTCTGCCCTGGTGCTGCGGGAATCGCCAACCTTTCGGCAGAGTATTTTCTGCTGTGTTTCAGTGTTTGGAGTGATTTTAATCACCTTAGGCACTGAGTCCGGCAGCAATCAGCTGCGAGGCGTGTTTTTATTGCTATTAGCGGTGTTTGCCGATGTGGCGTTTAATCTCCTGACCAGAAAGCTATCCGTGTCCTTTACCGCCTTTGAGCGCACATTTGTAATGTTTGTTATGGGATTTTGCGTGTTTTTTACCATGATGTTGGTGGAGAACCGCGGCGATCTAGGGCCTTTCTTTGGGGCAATGACCAATCCTGAACTCATGCTGCCCATCTTGTATTTGGGTATCGCGTCGTCGGTGGTGGCCTTCTTCCTCATTAACTATGCCAATACCTTGCTTCCCGTGACCAGAACAGTGGTTTTTATCAATGTGACTACGTTGGTTTCTGTTTTTGCCGGTGTGGTGATTCTCCGGGAGCGGGTATCCCCCCTAGGCCTTGCAGCCGCGGGTATGATTATCCTGGGTGTGTGGGGTGTCCAGCGCTATGCCAAAAAGGATGGGGCGGATATTCCCGAGTCGCCATTGGAGGAGTTATGAAAAAGCCGATTTGTTATATGGAATTGAGCTACGTTTGGGGAATTGTTGCCCTAGCTTTGGGGGCAACTTTTTTGGTGCGGGCAGATTTTGGGGTATCTGTGGTGGTGGCCCCAGCCTACCTTCTCCACTTAAAGCTCTCCCAAACTTGGAGCTTTGTTACCTTTGGGGTAGCTGAATACATAGTGCAGGGTGTTTTGTTGCTACTGCTCATTGTCATTGTGCGGAGATTCCACTGGTCGTACCTTTTCTCCTTTGTTACCGCCCTGCTCTATGGGCGGATTTTAGATTTGTTCCTGGGCCTCACCGAAGACTTTCCTATGGAGGCCCTCTGGCTGCGTCTGTTGTTTTTTGCCTTGGGTCTCCTCATCTGTGCCCTGGGGGTTTCTCTGGTGCTCCACACCTATGTGTCCCCGGAGGTCTACGAGTTGATGCTTAAGGAGCTCTCTGCCAAGTTTCACTGGGAGGTGGGGAAGCTGAAGATTGCCTACGATGTGATCAGTTGTTCCGTGGCCCTGGGCATGTCCTTTGCCTTCTTCGGATTTCTTCATTTTGAAGGAATTAAGCTAGGCACGGTGATCTCCGCTTTGGTCAATGGACTCCTCATTTGGCGGTTTAATCTGTTTTTTGAGCGCAAATTAGAGTTTAGGGCTGCCTTTCCGCTTCTGAAACGGTATTTCGTTCCGCCGGAATTTCCAGAGAAGCAGACACCCGAGGCAAACATACCCTGAGCGCATTCCCTCGCCTAAAAATCATAACAAAAGCCTGCCGCTTCACAAGCGGCAGGCTTTTTATC
>JAGFXS010000100.1 GCA_017861415.1 Bacillota bacterium | reverse complement strand
TTAAAGTCTAAGTACAAAGAGGAAGTTGCTCCTGCTCTGATGCAGAAGTTCAGCTACAAAAGCGTGATGCAGATTCCCCGCATTGATAAGGTCGTTATCAACGTTGGCTGCGGCGAAGCCCGTGACAACGCCAAGGTTTTAGAGGCTGTCACCCGCGACCTGGGCGTCATCACCGGCCAGAAGGCTCAGGTGACTCTCGCCAAGAAGTCCGTTGCGAACTTCAAGCTCCGTGAGGGTATGCCCATCGGCGCTAAGGTCACCCTGCGTCAGGATAAGATGTGGGAGTTCCTTGACCGCCTCTTCAATGTGGCCCTTCCCCGTGTTCGCGACTTCCGTGGCGTGAACCCCAACGCCTTTGATGGCCGCGGCAACTATGCTCTGGGTGTGAAGGAGCAGCTGATCTTCCCGGAGATCTCCTACGACAAGATCGACAAGATCCGTGGTATGGATATCGTCATCTGCACCACAGCCGAAACCGATGAGGAAGCAAGAGAGCTCTTAGGGCTTATCGGCGCTCCCTTCGCAAAGAATTAAACTGGAGGGTATCGTGAATGGCTAAGAAATCTATGATCCTGAAGCAGCAGGCGACGCCCAAGTTTTCCACCCGGCGCTACAACCGCTGTAAGATCTGTGGCCGCCCTCACGCTTATCTGCGTGACTACGGCATCTGCCGCATTTGCTTCCGTGAACTGGCACATAAGGGCCAGATTCCCGGGGTAAAGAAAGCATCCTGGTAATCAAATCGCGCAAAGCCGCCGTTTTATAACGGCGGCCTGCGCGCGGTCTGATGATAAATTCCACGGCCGACGGTTAAAAGGTCGACTCCCCTGCGGGCCGATACCTTATCGTCGATACAGAAGGCATTCTGTAACTTTAATAGGAGGTAACACCTATGCACATCACAGACCCCATAGCAGATATGTTGACTCGTATCCGCAACGCTTCCAGCGCGAAGCATGACACCGTGAACGTGCCTGCATCCAAGATGAAGAAGGCCATTGCCCAGATTCTTCTGGACGAGGGCTATATCAAGGCATTTCAGGTGGAAGACGACGGTCTCCAGGGCATGATTAAGATTGCACTGAAGTACCAGAACCCCGGCAAGGAAAAGGTTATTACCGGTCTGCGCCGCGTTTCCAAGCCCGGCCTGCGGGTTTACGCAGGTGCTTCCGAACTGCCCCGTGTGCTGCGCGGACTGGGCATCGCAATTGTATCTACGTCCAAGGGCGTCATGACCGACAAGGCCGCAAGAGAAGCCAATGTCGGTGGTGAAGTTCTGGCGTTCATTTGGTAAGGGAGGAGAGGAACAATGTCTAGAATTGGTAGAATGCCCGTTGCTCTCCCTGCGGGTGTTGAAGTGAAGGTCGACGCGGGAAACCTCGTCACCGTAAATGGCCCCAAGGGCTCTCTGACCCAGAAGCTGTCCGACCGTATGACTTTGACCCAAGAGGACGGCGTCATCCTTGTGACTCGGCCCAACGATGAGAAGCTTAACCGCTCTCTCCATGGCCTGACCAGAACCCTTCTGAACAATATGGTGACCGGCGTGACCGAAGGCTATAAAAAAGAGCTGGATGTCAATGGCGTTGGTTACAGGGTTGCCAAGGACGGCAAGAAGCTGGTGATGAATATTGGCTACTCCCATCAGGTTATCGTAGAGGAACCCGACGGGATCACCATTGATGTGCCCGCCCAAAACAAGATCGTGGTCAATGGCATCAACAAACAGCAGGTAGGTCAGTTTGCTGCCGAGATCCGCGAGAAGAGACCCCCCGAACCCTATAAGGGCAAGGGTATCAAATACTCAGACGAGGTCATCCGCCGTAAGGAAGGCAAGACCGGCGTGAAGAAGAAGTAAGAAAGAGGTGTGCCAATATGATTAAGAGACCCGATACCACGAGAGACCCCGTCTGAACGTATTTCGTAGTGGAAATAATATCTATGCCCAGGTGATTGACGATACCACGGGGAACACCCTGGTGTCCGCATCCTCTCTGGAAAAGGGCTTTGAAGGCAACGGCGGCAACGTTGAGGCTGCCAAGAAGGTAGGCCAGGCTTTAGCACAGCGGGCCAAGGACAAAGGAATTGGCGCTGTGGTTTTTGACCGTGGCGGCTACCTGTACCACGGAAGAGTCAAAGCTCTGGCAGACGGTGCCCGCGAGGGCGGTCTGGAATTTTAAGGGGAGGAGGAACTCTAACTATGGCTAGATTTGAAAGAGAGCCCAGCGAGTTTACCGAAAAGGTAGTAGCCTTAAACCGTGTCAGCAAGACCGTGAAGGGTGGACGTATCTTTAAGTTCTCCGCACTGGTAGTGGTCGGCGATGAGAACGGCAAGGTAGGCTTCGGTTTGGGTAAGGCTTCCGAGGTGCCTGAAGCAATCCGCAAGGGCATTGAAGATGCAAAAAAGAATATGGTGAAGATCACCCTGTCCGGGACGACCATCCCTCATGAGACCATCGGTACCTTTGGTGCCGGACGCGTCCTCCTCAAGCCTGCAGCTCCCGGTACCGGCGTCATTGCTGGCGGCCCGGTTCGTGCTGTGCTGGAGGCGGTCGGTATTAAGGATATCCGCACCAAGTGCCTGCGCTCCAACAACCCCCAGAATGTGGTGGCTGCTACCATGGCTGGCCTGCGTTCCCTGCGCGGCCCCGAGCAGGTAGCTCGCACCCGGGGCAAGAGCGTGGAAGAAATCTTAGGTTAAGGAGGGCTTAGACAATGGCGAACGTAACAATTAAGCTGGTCAAAAGCCTCAATGGCCGTATTGTGAAGCATAAGGCAACAGCGGAAGCTCTGGGCCTGCGCAAGATCGGCGACACCACCGTACAGCCCGATAATCCTGCTACTCGTGGCAAGATTGCCCGCATCGGTTACCTTATTCAGGTCACCGAGGAAAAGTAAGGAGGCGCAACATGAAACTGCATGAACTTTCTCCCGTCCCCGGCTCTACCCAGGTTGGCAAGCGCAAGGGCCGCGGCCCCGGCAGCGGAAACGGCAAGACTGCTGGCCGCGGACACAAAGGCCAGTGGGCCCGCTCCGGCGGCGGTGTCCGGGTGGGATTTGAAGGCGGACAGATGCCCCTGGTGCGTCGTCTTCCCAAGCGTGGCTTTACCAACATTTTTGCAAAACCCATGGAAGCCATTAACCTGACCGCCCTGAACAAGTTTGAAGATGGTGCGACGGTGAATGTATGTGATCTCTTGGAAAAGGGAATTCTCTCTAAATGCGAGTACGGCGTTAAGGTGCTGGGTAATGGCACGATCAACAAGAAGCTCACTGTGAGAGCCAATGCATTCTCTGCCTCGGCCAAAGCCAAAATTGAGGAAGCAGGCGGGAAGGTAGAGGTGGTCTAAGTGATTCAGACCATCCGTAACGCATGGAAGGTTCCGGATCTTCGGAAGAAGCTTCTGTTTGTCATCTTTGCATTACTGATTTTCCGTTTTGGTGCTGCGATTCCCGTCCCTTATATCAATACGGATCTGCTGGCAGGGGCCATGGGCCAAACCGGTACCATCTTTGAACTGCTCAATACCATGAGCGGTAGTGCCTTCTCAAAGGCTACACTCTTCGCCCTTTCCATTCAGCCCTATATCAACGCCTCCATTATTATTCAGCTTTTAACCATCGCGATTCCTGCGCTGGAGCGGCTGGCTAAGGAAGGCGGAGAAGAGGGCAAGAAGAAGATCCAGTCCATCACACGCTATACCACGTTGGCCATCGGCATGCTTCAGGGCTTTGGTTACTACACTCTGCTCCGGAGCTACACCGTTAGCGGCCAGGCTCAGATCCTTTCCAACACCGGCATATGGGCTGCTATCGTGATCGTGATGTCCTTTACGGCTGGCTCCGTCTTCCTCATGTGGCTAGGCGAGCAGATCACTGAATTTGGTGTGGGCAACGGTATTTCCATTATCTTGTTTACAGGTATTATCTCCCGCATCCCCCACATGGTTATGTCAATTGGTACAGGTCTGTCCCGCTACTTCTCAACTCCCGACACCACAGGTTGGAGTGAGGAAGCACTGTCAGCACTTGAGAAGTCTAAGATGCATCCCGCTCTTGTGGTTTTGTTGCTGGTTGGTATCCTAGCGCTGGTGGTTTTTGTTGTGTTCATCAACAACTCCGAGCGTAAGATCCCGGTGCAGTACGCAAAGCGGGTGGTGGGGCGCAAGGTGTACGGAGGTCAGTCCTCCCACATCCCCATGAAGGTGAATATGGCAGGCGTCCTGCCCATCATCTTTGCCCAGACAATCGCCAGCATCCCGGCTACCATCGGCATGTTTGTGCCCTCGGCTACAGATCCGGAAAGCGGTTGGTATACCTTCCTGGCGGTATTCAATACCACTGGATTTATGTATAGCCTCGTATACTTCCTGCTCATCATTGCATTCAGCTACTTCTACACTTCCATTCAGTTTAATCCCATTGAGGTGTCGAACAACCTGAAGAAGAATGGTGGCTTTGTCCCGGGCTTCCGGCCCGGCCGGCCTACCTCTGATTTCCTGGCGAAGGTTCTCTCTCGTCTGACCATGTTTGGCGCGATTTTCCTGGGTATTATTGCAATACTGCCGATTATCACCGGCAATATCACAGGATTCACCGCTATGGCCATTGGTGGCACCTCCGTTATCATCGTGGTGGGTGTCGCTCTGGATACGGTCAAACAGCTGGAAGCTCAAATGCTCATGCGGCATTACAAGGGCTTCCTGGAATAAGAGGTATGGTCATATGAAACTGATTCTGCTAGGCCCTCCGGGCGCAGGCAAAGGCACCCACTCGGAGACCATCGCACAAAAGCTGAACATTCCCACTATTTCCACCGGTAGTATTCTCCGGGCCGCCGTGAAGAACGGTACTCCCGTGGGACTCCAGGCCAAGGCCTATATGGATGCCGGTAAGCTGGTACCCGACGAGGTGATTATCGGCGTGGTTGCAGAGCGATTCCAGGAGCCTGACTGTGCAAACGGTTATATTCTGGATGGTGTACCCCGGACCATTCCTCAGGCAGAGGCTCTGGAGCGTGCCGGGATTAACCTTGACCGTGTGATCTCCATTGAAATTTCAGATGATGAAATTGTGGAACGCATGGCGGGACGCCGTGTCTGCGCCAGCTGCGGCGCCACCTATCATGTTACCAATATCCCACCGAAAACAGCCGGGATCTGTGACAAGTGTGGCGGTGTCCTGGAGGCTCGGGCGGACGATGAACCCGAGGTTGTCCGAACTAGACTCCGCGTCTACCACGAAGAAACTGAACCACTGAAAGAATTTTACAGCGCACGGGGTCTGCTGCGCTCTGTGCAAACCCAGCCTACAGCTGAGGAAACCTTTGCAGAGATGATAAAGGCCCTGGAGATTGCTCCATGATTTCTTTAAAATCTCCCAGAGATATCGAGGGAATGCGCCGTGCAGGACGTATTGCAGCAGAAGCCCGCAGCATTGCAGGGCGGATGATACGCCCCGGCGTCACAACCCTTGAGATTGATCAGGCAGTGCGAGCCTATATTGAAGAGCAGGGAGCGACACCTTCCTTCCTGAACTACAATGGCTATCCTGGCTCCGCCTGCATCTCGGTGAACGATGTTGTGATCCATGGAATTCCCGGCCCCTTGGTCTTGCAGGAGGGGGATATTGTCAGTGTGGACGTGGGCGCCTATATCGGCGGATTCCACGGGGACTGCGCGGCAACCTTCCCCTGTGGTCAGGTGAGCGAAGAGGCGGCGCGACTCATTGCCGTCACGGAGCAGAGCTTTTGGGAGGGAATGAAATTTGCCCGCCCACGCTGCCGGGTATCTGACATCTCTCACGCCATTCAGAGCTATGTAGAAGCACAGGGCTTCTCCATTGTGCGGGATTTCGTGGGACACGGGGTGGGGAAGAAGCTCCACGAAGCGCCTGAAGTACCCAATTTCGGGAATCCCGGCCACGGACCTCGCCTAATGGCGGGAATGACCCTGGCAGTGGAGCCCATGGTGAATACGGGTGCTTGGCAGGTTAAGGTGATGCCGGATGGCTGGACGGTGAGGACCACAGACGGTGCTCTAGCCGCCCACTACGAGAACTCCATCCTCATTACCACGGAAGAGCCGGAGATCCTCACCCGAGTTGAGGAGTAATGCATGGATCTTCAAAAGGGAGATTGTGTAAGGTCCCTGAAAGGTCATGATACAGGGTCTGTGTGCTATGTTGTAGACATAGCGGAGGACTTTGTCTATCTGGCCGATGGGAAGCACAGAAGAATCGGCGCGCCAAAGAAGAAACGGAGTAAGCACGTTTCAGATGTGGGGCGTTGGGCACAGTGAAACCAAGGAGGTATGACGCTTGGCGAAAAGCGACATGATTGAGCTGGAAGGCACAGTAGTGGAATCTCTGCCGAACACCACCTTCCGGGTGGACATCGGAAACGGCCATGTGATTTTGGCCCACATTTCCGGAAAGCTCAGAATGAATTTCATCCGAATTCTGCCGGGTGACCGGGTAACGGTTCAGATGTCCCCCTACGATCTCACGCGGGGACGCATCACCTGGCGGAGTAAGAACAAGTAGACCAGTGAGCAGGGTTACAGGAGGTAAACGACATGAAAGTAAGACCGTCCGTAAAGCCCATGTGCGATAAGTGTAAGATCATCAAGCGCAAGGGCAAAGTAATGGTCATTTGCGAAAACCCCAAGCACAAACAAAGACAAGGTTAAAGGAGGCGCTGTAGAATATGGCACGTATTGCCGGCATAGACCTGCCGAAAAACAAGAGAATTGAAATTGCCCTGACCTACATTTTCGGCATTGGGCGCACTAGCGCCACCAAAATTCTGGAGGCTACGGGCATCAATCCCGACATCCGCGTGAAGGATTTGACCGATGCAGATGAGGCCGCCCTCCGTGAGGAGATCAGCCGCAGCTATCCCGTAGAAGGCGACCTGCGCCGAGACATCGCCATGGACATTAAGCGGCTCAACGAGATCGGCTGCTATCGCGGCCTGCGTCATCGTAAGGGCCTGCCCGTTCGTGGCCAGCGGACCAAGACCAACGCCCGTACCCGTAAGGGTCCGAAGCGCACCGTCGCTAATAAGAAGAAGTAAGGGAGGGAGAGACATCTATGGCAAGTCCTAAAAAGAAGGTCGTCAGAAGACGCCGTGAGCGAAAGAACATTGAGAAGGGCGCTGTGCATATCCGCTCTTCCTTCAACAACACCATGGTGACCGTGACCGACACCAAGGGCAACGCCCTCTCTTGGGCTTCCTCTGGCGGTCTGGGTTTCCGCGGCTCCCGTAAGTCCACTCCCTACGCTGCCCAGACTGCTGCAGAGACAGCTGCCAAGGCCGCTATGGAGCACGGACTTAAGAGCGTAGAGGTGTTTGTTAAGGGTCCCGGGTCGGGCCGTGAGGCTGCCATCCGCGCCCTGCAGGCCGTGGGTCTGGAGGTTACCATGATCAAGGACGTTACCCCCGTCCCCCACAACGGTTGCCGTCCTCCCAAGAGACGCCGCGTCTGACCATAGGAAAGGAGAAAATTAATTATGGCTAAGAATATGCAGCCCGTAGCCAAGCGCTGCAAGGCACTGGGCATTTCTCCTACCGTGATGGGTTATGCGAAGAAGGAAACCAATCGCAATCCCGGCGGTCAGATGAGAAAAAAGAAGAGTGAGTATGCTCTCCAGCTTCAGGAGAAGCAGAAGGTTAAGTTCGTATACGGTATTCTGGAGAAGCAGTTCCGTTCCTACTACGAGAAGGCAACCGCTATGCCCGGCAAGACCGGCGAGAACCTTCTGATCTTGGTGGAGCGCCGTCTGGACAACGTGGTGTACCGCCTTGGTTTCGCCATGTCTCGCCGCGAGGCACGTCAGCTGGTGAACCACGGTCACTTCACCGTGAACGGTCAGAGAGTGAATATCCCCTCCTACCTGGTGAAGTCCGGGGATGTCATCGAGGTTTTAGAGCGCAGCCGCTCCTCTTCTAAGTTCAAGAGACTCACTGGCGAGGATGCCGTCATGGTGGGCCTTCCCCAGTGGCTGGACCGGGCTAAGAACACCCTTTCGGGCACTGTGACTAAGATGCCCGTTCGTGAAGACATTGATATGCCCATCCAGGAGCACCTCATTGTTGAGCTGTACTCTAAATAAATTGATACCCTCGGCAGGCAACTGGAATGACGATGCGTCGGATGTTACATCCGCCGCCGCAAGAAGGAGGGTAACACATGGTAGAAATTGAAAAACCACGCATTGAATGCATTGAGAG
>JAGFXS010000099.1 GCA_017861415.1 Bacillota bacterium | reverse complement strand
ACGCCGAGGATTTGGGAATCCCTCACTGGGGCGGGCTGACCATGCTGGTTTCTCAGGCAGCGGCCGCCTCTGAGCGCTTTACCGGCAGAGTTGTCCCTCAAAGTCGGGAAGATGAGATAGAAAGAACTCTCCGGAGGGAGATGGAAAACATCTGCCTCATCGGCATGCCGGGGAGCGGGAAAAGTACCGTGGGCGCCCTCCTCGCCCAACAAACCGGCCGCATTTTTGTGGATGCCGACGCAGCGGTGGAGGTGCATGCCGGGATGCCCGTTTCGGAGATTTTTCGCCTTGAGGGAGAAGCAGGCTTTCGCCGACGGGAGTCGGAGGTGCTGGGGGAGTTGGGAAAGCGCTCCTCACTGGTGATTGCCACCGGTGGCGGCTGTGTCAAGCCTTCATCAAAATGGGCGTATTGTTTTTATGGAAAGAGCGCTAGACTTTTTGGCTACGGAAGGCCGACCGCTCTCCCAGGGTGCAGATCTGACGGACATGTATCAGGTTCGGTTGCCCTTATACCGGCGTTTTGCGGATTTGACCATTCAAAATGATGCCGCCCCCCAGGTGGTGGCGGAGAGAATTTGGGAGGCAATGGATGAAATTCTTAATACTTAACGGCCCAAACCTGAATCTCCTGGGCCGGCGAGAGCCGGAGATCTACGGCACCATGACCTATCAGGGGTTGGAGGAGTTGATTTGCAGAGCCTGCCGGGAGGCGGGGGTGGAGGTTGAGATCTTTCAATCCAACCACGAGGGGGCAATTGTAGATGCCATCCAAGGCGCGTGGAGTCGGGTAGAGGGTATCATCATCAACCCCGCCGCCTATACCCACACCAGCATCGCCATACTGGACGCACTGAAGGCGGTTTGCATTCCTGCCGTGGAGGTGCACCTCTCCGACCCGGATACCCGGGAGGACTTCCGTCGGATTTCCTACGCCGGGCTGGCCTGCGTGCACACCATAAAAGGACAAGGCGTGGAGGGTTACCGCCAGGCCATTCTGTGGTTAAAATCTTACCTCGCCAGCAAGTAAACTGTTTTCCGGATCCTGCTGGGCGGAAAGTCAATTCGCAAGCCGCACTTCAGTTTCTCATGCACCAGAAAGCGCACCGATCATCGAAAGGATGATCGGTGCGCTTTGTTTATCTGCAAAAAAATTCGTGCACCTGTCCCTAAAATGGTACTCGACTAACGAAAAAGAGAAAAGCTGCATTGACAGGCAAGATATTATCTGATAACCTAAAAATAGAACAAACGTTCCATGCACAAACATAGGAAACTGTATAAAAAAGCCGACAGCACAAGGCTGTCGGCTTGGTGGAGGAGGGTGGATTCGAACCACCGAAGCGAGACGCAACAGATTTACAGTCTGCCCCCTTTGGCCACTCGGGAACTCCTCCATTTGAAATTGTGAGACTGTGGAGCTGGTGGACGGACTCGAACCCCCGACCTGCTGATTACAAATCAGCTGCTCTACCAACTGAGCTACACCAGCAAGCTCACTCTCATGCAGCGAATTATAGTCTAACAGAGGGATCGCGTTTTGTCAACAGATTTTTTAAAAAAGGAGAAACGGAAATAGAGAGATTACAGGGAAGTCTCTACCCCTTCCGTGATCGCCAGAGGGACACGCCGCGTTTCTACTGTGCAGCCTGTGGTGGGGAGCAGTACGCCTATGAAGAGGGAGTATGGATAGGGGGGGCACTCTGGTGCCGAATCTGTCAAAAAGATCGGGAGCGACAAGAGGAGGAGCATATGACGTTAAAGGAACTTTCCGTAGAGTACCGCTGTCAGGCGGAGACCCTACGGGAGAGGATCAAAGAGCTGGAGGAAGCACGTAGCGGCACTCGAGACACGCGGCGAGGCGAGGATTTACGGGAGCGTATCCGCATTCTCAATGAGCTGTGGCGAGAAGCCAGAGATCTTGCCGTGCTGACAGAGCGCTATTATGAGAGGGGGTATCGGCGCAATGCCAGGTACACGCTATAAGAGAGGAAAATTCTACGCCGCGGATATGGCCGTATATGCCCGGCTAACAGCTGAGGATAACGTGGGGCAAATTCAAGGCCTGCGGCGGAATCTGGCGGTAGCCCTGCGGCAGGATATCACCCCGAGACAGCGGCAGTTCCTTCTTCTGTACTATTCACAAGGAATGAACATGAGGGAAATTGCAGAAAATTTGGGAGTGGATCGCTCCACGGTATCTCGAACCATTAAGCGGGGCGAGGAGCGGCTGCGGCGCTGTCTGCGGTACGGTGCAGCCAACCTTTTAAAGGATGAGCATTGACAGCGAGGAAAGTTTTCGTTAGGATAAATCTAATGTGACGGGTGCAGGGTACCAGGAGAGGCACAGGAAAAGGAGCAGGGCGGATGGACGGCATAAAGCGTAGCTTGGCATTGCTTCAGCAGGGTGAGTGGGGCGAGGATACCTGGCGAATCGAAGCACTGAAGGAATGGCGGCACTATCCGGTGCTGCTGGAGGCTATCAGGGAGCTTCAGGTGGAGGCACTGTACAAGAGTGCGGTGCACGGCAGTGGACACATCAACCGTGTGTTACTCTTGGCAGGGATCATTGCCTCCATGGAGGAGCTGGAGGAGTCATTTTTGCGGCTGTATCTGGCGGCGGCCTCCTATCATGATGTGGGCCGTACCTTTGACGGCTTGGACTGGGATCACGGGCTGCGTTCTGCGGAGCAGCTGGAAACCCTCACGGTGTATCAAGGTGAGGCCCTGCGGGAGCTTCAGGGGGCGGTAGCGGCCCATTCCTTCCCTGATGAGCAGATGGAAGCGCGGGTCATGTCCTACACGCCCCGGAATCGGGCCCGTGCCATGCGTCTGGCGGAGCTGCTGAAAGACGCCGACAATCTGGATCGCGTCCGCCTTGGGGATATGAACCCCAAATTCCTGCGAAATGACTCCGCCAAGTCTCTAGCAGGATTTACAGGTAGGCTATTCTTGCTGGATCAGAAGATGAAATCCACAATGAAGGACGAGTAGATGTTAAAAGAGAACTGTCCCCCGACTGCTATAGACGTCGGGGGATTTTTGCATTTTTAAAAAATTTTGAGTATTCTCCCACAGCAACTGAAAAACCGCCGGAATCTGCCGGGAAGACAAGCCCTTCGCCATGCAGATTCCGACGGGCTTTTTTTCCAGAAAAAGGTATACTCCTAGATACAGAATGCAAGGAATGCCGCTTTTCATACAGGAGGAGTCACCATGATCACAAAGGAAAAAATTCGGGAGCAGAGAACTCGGCTGGAGGAAATGGCCCAGGGGCGTACCGCATTGATGATTGCCACGGAAATGGGCATAGGGCTGTTTCTGGGGGCAATATTATCCAGCGCGCAGGTATTCGGGCGATGTGCACCCTTTGGTGTGGCGGCGGTGGCGGCGGCGGGACCTGGACTTGCGGGACTGGGGACCCTCATCGGTGCAGCGCTGGGCTATCTGTATTTTTTGGGAACTGGGGGCGGCGGACTCCATTACGGCGCGGCGGCGGTGTTGACCTTCTCCCTGCTGGTGGCTCTCCATGATTTTTCCATCACCCGGAGACGCTGGTTTGCCCCCGCGACGGCGGCGTTGCTCTGCGCCATCACACGGTTTACCAGTATCACCATGCGGGGCTTTTTGGCTGTGGATGTGATTTTCTATTGCACTGAGATTTTCCTGGTGGCGGGTGCGGTTTATTGTTACCGAGAGGCTGTCAACGCTCAGCTGCAGTCTCCGGGCCAACTGGGCACCCTAACCCAAAGCCAGCGTCTCGGCACCATGGCCTTGGGGGGCAGTGTACTTATCGCTTTGTCAGGGGTTTTGATCCTAGGAGAATATTCACTTGGCCGGGCTCTGGCCGCCATGGCAGTGATGGTGCTTGCCCGCCGCGGTGCCAATATGGGGCTGATGAGCGGCGTGGGAATGGGGCTGGCCATGGACTTGGCCTCGGGACGAGGGCCATACTACATCATGGCCTACGCCGTGGCGGGAGCCCTCGCGGGTCTAGGCTGGCGACATCGGAAAATCTTCACCGCCATTGCCTACGTGGCGGCCAATGGTGCTGTGGTTTTGTGGACCTGGGAAAGTGGAATGCGGCTGCCTCTGCTCTATGAGGTCTTTGCGGCATCGGTACTGTTTATGCTTCTGCCCCGCCGGTTCAGCGAAGTGGCGACACAGATGCTGTCAGTACCCAGACCCAAGCATGCCGAATGGGAGAAGGCCAAGGAAGTGGCGGCTATGCGCATGAAGAAGACAGCTAGTGCCTTCCGCGAACTCTACGAGAGTATTCGGGATACCTTTCGGGCGGAGAATGCCTCCACCGAGGATGTGGCGGTGATCTTCCATCGAACGGCGGAGCGACAATGCCGGAAGTGTCAGGCCCGGGAGGTCTGCTGGCAGCGGGACTTTCAGACGACCCAGGGAGCACTCAACGACGCCACCGGCCCCATGATGGAGCGGGGCCGTCTTCTGGCAGAGGACTTCCCCGGTCATTTCCGCAACCGTTGCCTATACTTACCTGATTTTATCGCCGCGGCCAACGAAGAGCTGGTGGCCTTTCTCTATCGAAAGCAGTATCAGGGACGCATGAGGGAGAGTCGGGCGGCCCTCTGCCGTCAGTATGCGGAGCTGGACCGGATATTAGGCCGGGCGGCGGTGGAACTCAGTGCCGAATTAACGCCTGATCTACCCCGGGAGGCCAAGCTTCGAAATTTCCTCCGTCTCCGTGGCCTACCGGAAGACGGAACTGCGTACTACGACGAGGCCGGGCATCTCCGGGTGGAAACGCCCGACAGTCCCGAGCTTAGAAGTCCTGAGGGGCGAGAGAAGCTATCACGGGTGCTGGGAGTTTCTCTGCGGGAGCCGGAGTCCCGGGAAGGCCGCCTGCGGTTTATCCAGGCAGAGCCCTTCCGGGCCGTAGCCGGAGTGGCAGGGCGAAATAAGGAAGGGGAGACGGTCAGCGGCGACACGGGCACCTGGTTCCGTCGGGAGGACGGCTTGCTGTGCATCCTCCTCTGTGATGGCATGGGTAGTGGCGTGAAGGCCCGGGAGGAGAG